>VGMK01000017.1 GCA_016866375.1 Bacteroidota bacterium | reverse complement strand
ATTCGCATTCCAACAGCACTATTCATTACTAGAGCATTTAAATTATCGCGAATTACTGCTTGATAACTCATTTTTTCGGGTACTTGAGCAAACACACTTGTAACCATTAAAATTGCTGCACAAATTGCAATTATCTTTTTCATAATTTTTAGTTTTTAATGATTTTAAAGGATTGAACTTGTTTGTTTTCTTGGTTTACAACATTTATGAAATAAGTAGCAGTTGGCAAACCATTCATGTTTATTTGGGTTTGCTTTGCTGTTACTTGTCCGTTGCTTAATTGCTTACCCTGAATATCAAATAATTGAAACGACAATTTTTCGTTGTTGTAGTCGCTTATTTGCAAGATTAAATTTTCGGTTGTTGGATTTGGAAAAGCAATAAGTGAAATGTTGAGCTCTGTTTCCTTAATGCCTATAGTGAAAATTTCGTAGGCATGCTGAACGCCTTGCGCTGCGCTTCCGTCACTTCCTGTGTTGGTGGTGTATACTACCTGTCCGATGCTGTAAGCTACTGTTCCACCGCTGCCTGTGGCATCTCCGCCGGAGGCATTTGCTGATTCCTGGGCTTGTGCCAAGCCCGCCCATAGCAGTCCTGCTGCGAGGAGCAAAATGGGTCTTGATTTCGTGCCTTTCCTACCTGGCTGGTAGGCAGGCGGCAGACAAGTGTTTTTTGTCATCTTTTTTGTTTTAGGTTGCTCTTGTCTTTTAAAAAAGTTTAGTAGGTTCATTGGATAAATCTACAAAATTTTTTATTCCCTTACTTGCCGATTTATTAATTTTTAACCTCGCCTATTTTTTTTACAAGCCAAGTAACACTTCTAACGAGTCATCGGTGCGAGGAAGCAAAAGGGCAGGATTTTCTAATATTTCTTTCACCTTCACCAAAAAACCTACCGATTCTTTTCCATCAATGATTCGGTGATCGTATGAAAGAGCAAGGTACATGATTGGACGAATTTCTACTTTTCCATTGATTGCTACCGGTCGTTCCACAACATTATGCATACCCAGAATAGCGGATTGCGGCGGATTAATGATTGGCGTTGACAACATTGATCCAAATACACCTCCGTTGGTAATGGTAAATGTTCCTCCAGTCATATCTTCAGGTTTAATTTTTCCATCGCGTGCTAAAATGGCTAGCCGTTTGATTTCACGCTCTATCTCTGCAAGGGAAAGTTGCTCAGCATTTCGAACTACGGGAACCATTAAGCCCTTGGGTGAAGAGACTGCAATACCCACATCTGCATAGTTGTGGAAAATAATCTCTTGCCCCTCAATTTGCGCGTTGACTGCCGGAAATAATTTTAAAGCTTCGGTAACAGCTTTTGTAAAAAAAGACATGAACCCTAAATTAACTTCGTGATGTTTTGCAAATCTATCCTTGTATTTGGAACGAATATCCATGATTGGTTTCATGTCCACCTCATTGAATGTGGTCAACATGGCTGTTTCTTTTTTCACAGAAACAAGGCGCTCGGCAATTTTTCTACGAAGCATCGACATCTTTTCTCGGTTTTGATTTCGATTGCCTATGGCATGTGAATGCGATTCTGAAGACTGGTTCGAGGATAGAGCAGTTATGACGTCTTGCTTTGTTATTCGGCCATCCTTACCTGTTGCCAAAACTTGTTTTGCCGAAATCCCACTTTCACTCATGATCTTAGTGGCAGCTGGGGAAGGTGTCCCTGAAGCATAAGAAATATCTTTTTTCGCAATTTCTTTATCGGCAGTAGCTCCCTCGGCTGCTCCAACTGAAGAGACGGGAACCTGTACATTTTCCACTTTTTCCTCCGCTTTTGGCTCAGTGCTTCCGGCAGGCTTTACCGCAGATGTATCAATCAAACAAACAACTTGACCCACTTTGACAACATCGCCTTCTGCAGCTTTTAAGGTAATAACACCACTTTGTTCTGCAGGCAGTTCAAGGGTAGCTTTGTCAGAGTCAACCTCAGCCACCGCTTGGTCTTTTTCCACGTAGTCTCCGTCTTTTACCAACCATTGTGCAATCTCCACCTCTGATATTGATTCCCCTGGGCTTGGAACTTTCATTTGTAATACTGACATACTTCTATCTTATAATTAACTAGTCACTTTTGCATACGAAAACAACTCTTTGAACAACTTTTCCAAGCGTTTCTCATGTAATTTTTTCGATCCCTCTGCCGAGGCTGCACTTGCTGGTCGACAAATGCCAATTAGTGGAAGGTGCCGCAAGTTCATTGCCATGTATGTCCACGCACCCATGTTGGCTGGCTCCTCCTGCGCCCAAATGATATTTTTCGCATTATATTTCGCTAAAATAATGTCGAACTGCTTTTTGGGAAATGGATACAATTGCTCCACACGTACGAAGGCCATGGAATTCACACCAAGTTCGCATGCTTTCAATTTCAATTCGTAGAAAATCTTACCAGAACAAAGCACCAGGGTATCCACCTCCTTTACTTTTGCATGTGAATCATCAATGACCTCTTGGAACGAACCACTCGCTAACTCACTTAATGGGGAGGTAGCATCTGGGTAACGCAACAACATCTTCGGGGAAAATACAACCAATGGTTTTCTGAAATCGCGCACAATTTGTCTTCTTAACAAGTGAAAATAATTGGCGGGCGTTGTGGTATTGACAATTTGCATATTACAATCCGCACATTGCTGTAAAAAGCGCTCCATTCGTCCACTGGAATGCTCTGCACCTTGACCTTCATAACCGTGAGGCAAAAGCATCACCAGTCCACTTTGAGTAGCCCATTTGTCTTCACCTGCAGAAATAAATTGATCCACCATTATTTGTGCACCGTTGAAGAAATCCCCAAATTGTGCTTCCCAAATGGTTAAACCGGATGGGTGAGCGAGTGAATAGCCATATTCAAACCCAAGCACGCCATATTCTGACAATAAAGAGTTATACACTTCAAAACTTGCTTGCCTGTCTGCCAGTAAATTAAGTGTTTGTATTTCCTCCTCCGTGTCCTCGGTTTTAACCACAGCGTGGCGATGAGAAAACGTACCACGCTCTACATCCTGCCCTGAAATTCTTACCGAATGACCTTCAACGAGCAAACTTGCATAAGCCAACATCTCTGCTGTGCCCCAATCCAATTTATCCTCTTTGATTGCATTCGAGCGGTCCTCAAAAATCTTCGCTATTTTTCGAAAATACTTTCGGCCCTCTGGAAGTGCAGCCAGTTTAATACCCAATTCATACAACTTTTTCTTGTCTACGCCGGTCTCCGGAGATTTTAGAAAATCTTTCTCCTCTCCGTGTCGATAACCTTCCCAAGTTAAAGCTAAAAAATCATAAACCAGTGCTTTTTCCTTCTTTCGAGATTCCTCGAACTCCTTTTCCAAAAAATCATTGTAATCATCCTCGATCGCCTTGGCATCTGCATTGGAAATTACCCCTTCATTTTCCAGTTGCTTTTGATAAATCACTTTTGGATTAGGGTGTTTGGCGATGATATCGTATAATTTTGGTTGTGTAAACTTAGGCTCATCCCCCTCGTTATGTCCATATTTCCGGTAGCAAAGAAGGTCAATGAAAATGTCCCTATTGAATTGTTGTCGGTATTCAATAGCGATTTCTACTGCCTGCACAACTGCCTCTATATCGTCCCCATTCACATGAAAAACTGGGCAAAGTGTGGTTTTTGCGACATCTGTACAATAGGTAGATGATCTTGCATCGAGGTAATTTGTAGTAAACCCAACTTGGTTATTGACCACCAGGTGTATCGTCCCTCCGGCGCGGTAACCATTCAATTGCGCCATCTGTATTGTTTCATAAACGATTCCCTGACCAGCAACGGCGGCATCACCATGAATCAAAACAGGACAAACCTTTTTTTCGTCCAAATAAACATGATCTATTTTTGCCCGTGCAATTCCTTCTACAACGGTATTTACTGCCTCCAAGTGCGATGGATTTGGAGCCAATGTTAAGCCCATTTTATTTCCATTTTGAAGGGTGAGGTGCGATGTAAAACCTTGGTGGTATTTTACATCACCATCAAAAGTTGTTTCGTAGTCAAATTCCTTGCCTTCAAATTCAGAGAAAATATCTCTGGGCCTTTTTTGGAAAATATTGGTCAGTGTATTCAACCTTCCGCGATGCGCCATCCCCATGACGAAATACGCTACACCGATCGTCGACCCCTTGTTTACTAAGGTGTCTAAAGCAGGAATTAAAGCTTCACCACCCTCAATGGAAAAACGCTTTTGACCAACGAATTTTTTTCCCAAAAAGGCCTCAAATCCAGAAGCCTGATTTAATTTTTTGAAAATTTCAATTTTTCTGTTTTTATCAAACTGTGGTCGATTTTTTAGTTCAATTTTATTTTTTAACCATTCTATTCGCTCGGGGTCACGCATGTAAACGTATTCTATCCCAATGGATTGGCAATAAGTTAATTGCAGGTGGTGTATAATTTCTTTTAAAGTACATGCACCCAAACCTAATTCATTGCCCGCTTGAAATTCTTCCTCCAAATCTTCTTGGCTCAAACCAAAATTTTCGATGGCTAAGGTCGGGGTATATTGACGCCGCTCGCGAACAGGATTTGTCTTCGTGAACAAGTGCCCTCTGGTGCGATAGCCACTGATAAGATTTAATACCTTAAATTCTTTCTGAAAGTTTTCAGGGATTTCGCCCCCTTCCTCAAAATTGGTTCTTGCAAAGTCAAAGCCTTCAAAGAACTTTTGCCAACCTCGATCAACATTTTCTGGATTTTGTCTGAATAATGTATAAAGATGCTCGATTGCGTTCACATCTGCGTTACCAACGTATGTTACTCTATCCATTCTCACCGAAAGTAATTAGGAAAACAAAAGTAAGAAAACTATTCGAAGAAGACGAAATTCGACCCGTAAAATGAACGAGTCAAGAAGCTTGAAAGAGGAGTTAAGTATGCCAATTTAAGAATACAGAGAGCAGTACCGAACATAAAAAAACTGAAAGAACCACTTTTTTTAATTCAGGATCTATGGCTTTTGGCTCGGCGATATTCATCAACTTGTACAAATGATAGAGGAATAGTAAACAAGGACAAAGCGAAATTATCACCAAGGTATTCCAAGACATAAAAACGAGGTGATAAATAACACCTGTTGACCAAAGTAAAATACCACCCAAAACAAGAAATCCGTGATAAAATTTTCCTTTTTGGAATCCCATTTTTACAACCAAGGTATTTTTCTTACTGTCGCGATCATTTTCCATATCGCGTAAATTATTCAGATTTAAAACAGCAGAACTCCAAAAACCTATTGCACAGGCGAAAAACAAAATGACATGCTCATATTCAAACCCATACAACAAATAACAACCTATAACACTGACAAGGCCAAAGAAAATGAAAACCATAGCATCCCCAAGTCCTCTGTATCCGTAGGCATTTTTCCCTACGGTATAGGTAATGGCTGCAAATACACAAACTATGGAAAGAATGGCATAAATAAATTTGGATTGTTCTGATAAATTTGGGGAACTGACATTGATTAAAATTAAGGCCAAAATAAGTGCGATGATCGCTGACACAAAAACAGCTATGCGCATAGACGAAAGAGAAATTTCACCGGATTGAACCGCACGCACCGGCCCAATTCTGTTCTTATTATCAGTGCCTTTTGCACTGTCGCCCAAGTCATTTGCGAGGTTAGATACAATCTGAAAGGAAATTGTTGTGAGTAAAGCCAATAGCGTGATCGGCCAGAAACGCCTTTCCTCCGAACATTCCATATGATGTAATTGAAACTTGGCAAGTCCTGCCCCTATTATAATTCCCGATACGGAAAGCGGTAAGGTCCTCAATCGCAGCGCCCGGATCCAAGCATTAATTTTCATTCTTATCTTTTGATCTCTTAAAAATTGGTACCGTAGAGCATGGCTCGCCATACATTATGGATTGGACAACGGGTTGGAGTTTATTGAGTAAACAGACCATTGCGAATGCTGGATCCAGCATGTCTGAACATCCTTTTACGATGATCCTGCCACCTTTTAATTCTTCAAGGTCCAATCGGGAAATTGACTGGTGAACCATCTCTTTCTCTAAGTCCACTAAATTTCCAATCGTAACGTGTGTAGCCAGTTCGTTCAAACTCGCTGCCACGAGCATGTAGGCCCATGTTGGAACGATTGCATCTAGGCTACAAAAAATATATACCGCTTTGCCCTGGTATATAGACCAATCATTGCCTTTTATCCAGGCTCTGAAGTCTTTTTCCTTGATTACTAAACCTTGCCAGAGTTGTTCGGCAATATCTAACCCGACCAACTGAACTTGTGGCTTAAATTGGCCCAAATCCAATTGAATTAAACCACTCTCCTCAACTTTGTTCCGAATTTCACTCATAACCACACAAAATTAGTGTAATTATACACATCCAAGTATAATTCCATGACAGTATGTCATTAACCGAACAACAGGCATTATGTTTGAATATAAAAATTTTAATGGCAAAAAATAAAGCATTTGAGGATCATTTGTGGAATGCCCTTCCTCCCGCAATACTCATAACGGGTTTGATGTGGTTAATTTTTTTGTTGGATAAAATATCTCCCTTACAGTTTTTTACCTTTGGCATTGTTCCTGGAGAAATTGAGGGTTTGAGAGGGATTTTGCTTTCCCCATGGATTCACGATCACCAACATATTCAACACATTTCCGGAAACAGTATTCCCATATTTTTATTGTCTGGGCTGATGTTCTACAGCTACAGGGAAATCGGATGGCGTGTTTTTGTGATTATTTGGCTATTGTCAGGTTTTTTTGTGTGGATTCTTGCCGAACGAAACGGTTCATCTCATATCGGTATGAGCGGAATTATTTACGGATTAGCGGGGTTTTTGTTCACCAGTGGTGTAATTCGAAAGTATTTGCCTTTACAGGCATTGTCATTATTTGTAATATTTGTATACGGAAGCATGATTTGGGGCGTATTTCCAACGCCACAACCTATATCGTGGGAGGGGCATTTATCAGGACTCATCGTTGGCGTTTTTCTCGCGTATTGGTTTCGGAAGAAAGGCCCCCAGCGACCTAAATACCAATATGAAATTGAGAGAGATTTAGGAATAGAACCTCCTGATTTAGAGGGACAATATTGGCAAAAAGTTCATGAAGAAGAAATGCGTTTAAAGCAACAAGAGGAGGAGAAAGCCGAGAAAATTACTATCAATTACGATTATATCGCACGGGAGAATAAAAAGGAAAGCGAATAATCTCGCTCAAATAGGAAAATTTCTCGGTAATGTTCCGCAAAGAACATTATATTCGCTTCAAATTTCATATCATGAGTGATGCCATAAAACACGAATGCGGAATAGCCCTGCTCAGACTGAAAAAACCCCTGCAACATTATGTGGATAAATACGGGACTACGTTATACGGAATAAATAAATTGCACTTACTGATGGAAAAACAGCACAATCGAGGACAAGACGGTGCTGGAATTGCAAACATAAAATTTGATATGGCTCCGGGAGAGCGCTACATATCCCGAACGCGTTCAGTAGCAAAAAATCCTATTCAAGATATTTTTGATCAAATCAACAACAGATTTCGTCAGGTGGTGCAAGAAGATCCCGCTCGGCTAACAGATACCCATTTCATGAAAAAGAAGGCTGGTTTTACAGGAGAACTTTTTTTAGGTCATCTACGGTATGGAACCTTTGGCAGAAACTCCATTGAGAGTTGCCACCCTTTCCTCCGCCAAAATAACTGGATCACACGGAATCTTGTTGTCGCAGGAAATTTCAACTTGACCAACGTGGACGAACTTTTCAATGTCCTGCTGCGAATAGGACAACACCCAAAAGAAATGTCAGACACCGTTACAATCCTTGAGAAAATTGGTCATTTTTTGGATGTAGAAAACGACGAATTATTTCGTCACTACAAAGCAATGGGGCTTGACAGCAAAGAAATTTATGCCAAAATCGCAAAGGAATTGGATTTGGTTAAAATCTTGAAAAAGGCCTCTGAAGATTGGGATGGCGGATACGCGATGGCGGGTCTTTTGGGTCACGGTGATGCTTTTGTTCTGCGAGATCCTTCAGGCATTCGCCCTGCATTTTGGTATGAGGATGAAGAAATTTGTGTTGTCGCTTCTGAGAGGCCTGTACTTCAAACGGCTTTCAACTTAAAAATCGAGCAAGTCCAGGAGCTCAAACCGGGACACGCTTTAATCATTAAAAAAGACGGTCATGTATCGGAATCATTAATCAATACTCCAAAAACTATAAAAAAATGTTCCTTTGAGCGAATTTACTTTTCCAGGGGCTCAGATGCAGCCATATATACAGAGAGAAAAGCATTGGGTCGCCTTGTTGTACCGCAAGTTTTAAAATCAATTAATTACGATTTTGATAATTCTGTTTTCTCCTTTATTCCGAATACCGCCGAAGTATCTTTTTACGGCTTAGTTGAGGGTTTGGAGGAGTTTTTGAACGCGCAAAAGATTTCAGAAATAATGACGTTAGGCGACACGAGTAATTATGATAAAATTTCCAAAATATTGCACCGCAGGGCTCGGATCGAAAAAATAGCCATCAAAGATGCTAAACTGAGAACTTTTATAACTCAAGATGTTTCAAGAGACGATTTAGTCGCACACGTTTACGATATAACTTATGGAAGCATCCGTGCATTCGAAGATAATTTGATTGTTATTGATGACAGCATAGTAAGGGGAACAACATTGAAGCAAAGTATACTCCGTATTTTGGACAGGTTGAATCCGAAAAAAATAATCGTTATCTCTTCAGCACCTCAAATTCGCTTCCCGGATTGCTACGGAATAGACATGGCAAAAATGGGAGATTTTATTGCCTTTGAAGCTGCAATTTCTTTGCTAAAAGCCACAAACAGGGAGTCTATCATTGAAGACGTGTACCAAAAATGCAAGAAACAGGAAAATTTACCGAAAGAGGAGGTGAGTAATGTAGTGAAAGAAATTTATGCACCTTTTAGCGCTGACGAATTATCAACACAAATTGGCATTATGCTCACTCCAAAAGGAATTCAAGCAGAGGTTGAGGTTATATATCAGACCGTTGAGAATTTGCAGATAGCGTGTCCAAATAATCAAGGCGATTGGTATTTCACCGGTGATTACCCTACTCCCGGAGGAAATAAAGTAGTCAATAAAGCTTTTATTAATTGGAAGGAAAATAGGAACGAAAGGGCGTATTAGCCAAAGTATTTTAAGATTCTTTCAGTCGCTCCTTGTTGACTCTCCACATAGGACTGAATTTCCAAACTTACACTGTTGGCATCCTTTTTTATGTCATCAATAAATCGAATGAAGTCGTCACCACTTGCAATCTCACGAGCAAATTTCTTGTTTAAAAATAATTTTGCTTCCGGAAATTTTGAATGCTTAGGGCCAAAACAGACCGGAAGTCCATAAACTGCTGGCTCTAAAATATTGTGCAGACTGCCGTGAAAGCCTCCTCCAACAAAAGCTATAAAACCGTATGCATATACATTTGACAATTGCCCTACAGTATCGAGTATTAAAATATTTTTTGCGGGGTCAAGGTTCTCTTCTGTGTAACAAATTGCGTTTGGGAAGAGTCGTTTCAAACGACTAATGGAGGCAGTATTTACCTCGTGAGGAGCAATGACAATAGTTTCTTGGGTTAGTTTATTCACACATGAGGCGAGAATATCTGCCTCTTTTTCCCATGCGCTACCCAGAATAATAGCCCTCTTGTTGCTCATGTAATTCGTCAACTTCTGCTCTGGCACTCGCAAAGCTCTTCTGGCAAGCACCGAATCAAACCGCGTGTCTCCAACGCAAGTGACATTGTGGCAATTAATGGAATTTAACAAGGCATTGGTTTCGATATTCTGGGTGAAAAAATGACTGATTTTAGGCAGTGGATTACCCCAAAAAGAACCGTACCATTTGAAGTAAAATTGGTTTGCTCTCAACGAGGTTGCCAGCGAAAAAATAGGAATTTTACTTTCGGACGCCTCTCTGATCAAATTGGGCCAGAACTCGTACTTCATCAGGAAAATTCTTTGAGGAGCCAACGTTTTCAAAAAATCTTTCATATTTTTCCTTGTGTCGAGTGGCAAGTAACATACTCCATCAATTGGTATTTGTCTTTTTTGATAATGTTCCATGCCGGAAGGCGAGAAAAAACTTACGACAATAGCGTGGTTTGGGAAACGTTTTCTCCAAGCTTGGATCACGGGGGCTGCCTGATCAAATTCTCCGAGAGAGGCACAGTGAAAAATCGTGGCATTTTTCGGTAAAAAATTTATACCCGATCGCCAATTCTTTCTTCCATTCAACCATTTTTTGGCCTTTTGATTACCCAGATTAGCAACAAGTGTAACATTCAGGTAAAAGAGTCTGAGGAGTATCTCGTATAACATTATTCAAAGTAATAATCTCGCGGCTCAGCTTTGTAAAAAGGTATGTACCAACCTAACTTGACACCAATTTGCAAATCCAGGCGTAAATCTCTGGAAACCGGCACATTCGGTTGATCGAAATTGATGGTTCTTCGATTGTAAGTAAACCCCTCCTGGATGTAGAGGCCACCATAAAATTGATAAAATCCTTCTTCAGGGAGAAAAGCATATCCGATAAATTGACTGGTATTGATTCCTGTAGTGAAGCGATCGTAACCCTTGCGATAATCCGTTTCGATTTGAGGAACTACCTGTTGATTTGTCTCGATTCTGAACCGATGTTGAAGGTACCCAAAACCCAATTTTAATTGAAGATGCGAAGCCTTCTTTTTTTGAGAGAGCTGAATTAATTTACCCAGAAATCCGTTTGCGTAAAACCCTCTGGCATAGGTCATAACTAGCGCAATATCTCCATTTATGTCTGTGATATTTCCCTGGGCATCCGATAAGTGAGAAAACACAGAGTCAAATTCCGATTTAAATTGATTGCCGAATATAAAAGCTGACTCAAATCCAAAGATTAAATTTTGCGGCGAACGGAACAACACGCCTCCACCCACGTGATTGAGAAAACCATAGCGTTGGGCTAGATCTCCCGCAGGTAAATTAGCACCATACTCCACCTCAAACATCCGGGAAAAACTTTGCTTAGTTGCCTGAGAATAATGATTGCAACTTATCAAAACAATTACAAAAAAACTGAGCCCTCTCATTAGAGCAAAGATAAAAATAAGAAATTAGAATCAGGATAAACCCTCAACAGACGCAAATTTCTCTGTAAACAGCAAATAAAATTGGGTAAAAGAGCTATATTCCTTAACTTTGATTACCAATTGTTAGAGATGAAGAGAATTCAGATGGTAGACCTCGTAGGTCAATACGAAAAAATTAAACCTGCTATCGATGAAGCAATCTGGAATGTCATAAATAATGCACATTTTATAAATGGCCCAGAAGTAAGTGGTCTGAAGGAAGATCTTGAACAATACTTGCACGTTAAACACGTTATACCCTGTGCCAATGGAACAGATGCACTCCAAATTGCAATGATGGCACTTGGCCTTCAACCCGGAGACGAGGTGATAACCCCATCTTTTACATACATTGCCACCACTGAAGTAATTGCTCTGCTTGGGCTTAAACCCATTTTTGTGGAGGTAAATAAAGATACTTTTTGCATCGACGAAAAAGAAATAGAAAATGCTATTACACCAAAAACAAAAGCCATTGTCCCCGTTCATTTGTTCGGACAGGCGGCAAACATGAATGCAATTATGGAAATAGCTCGAAAAAACAATTTATTTGTGATTGAGGACAATGCCCAGGCTTTGGGGTCAAATTATCATCTAACGGATGGAACCGTTGTGAAAACGGGAACAATCGGTGATATTGGTTGCACCTCATTTTTTCCATCAAAAAATTTAGGTTGTTACGGTGATGGTGGCGCCTTATTTACGAATAATGATGATTTAGCGAATAAAATTAAAATGATTGCCAATCATGGCCAAAGTAAAAAATACTACCATGACGTAGTAGGATGTAACTCGAGATTAGATAGCATTCAAGCCGCTGTTCTGCAGATTAAACTGCGTCAATTGGATAATTACATTGATGCCCGACGCGAGGTAGCTGCTTACTACGACGAATTCTTTGGCCCTATGAACGGTGTGCAAATTCCTTTTCGCTCCTCTGATTCAAAACATGTTTTTCATCAATATACCCTCACTCTTGACGGACCGAATAGAGATGGGCTGAATGAATATTTGGCCTCACGTGATGTACCAAGCATGATTTATTATCCCGTACCGGCACATAGACAAAAAATGTTTGCCTCTTTTGGCGCAGAAAACCTGCACTTACAAACAACAGACTGGTTGACCGAGCGTGTAATTTCATTGCCTATTCATACAGAAATGCAAGAAGAGCAGTTGGAATATATCACCAAAACTATTGAAGAATATATTGGAAAATAATAAATCTCCTCGAAACTAACTCATGAATAAAATTGCCGTAGTTGGAACCGGATATGTAGGACTTGTTACAGGTGCTTGTTTTGCTGAAACTGGAAACCAAGTAGTTTGTATCGATGTTGATGCTGCAAAAGTGGAAAAACTGAGAAATGGAGTGGTTCCAATTTATGAACCAGAATTGGATACAATTTTTCACCGAAATGTTAAAGCCAATCGTTTGTCATTTACAACCTCTCTGAAACAAGGAATATCCGATGCCCAAATTATTTTCCTAGCCCTTCCAACACCTCCCGATGAAGACGGAAGCGCTGATTTATCCTATATTCTTGGGGTAGCAGACCAGTTAGGAAAAATGATGAATGACTATAAAGTTATCGTAGATAAAAGCACTGTTCCCGTTGGAACTGCAGAGAAAGTTTATCAAGCTATTGCAAAACACGCAACCACTGAATTTGCAGTTGTTTCGAATCCTGAATTTTTGAGAGAGGGCTTTGCAGTAAGTGATTTTTTAAAACCAGATAGAGTGGTTATTGGTGCTTCTGACGAACGCGCGAAAAAAATAATGGAAACTTTGTATAAACCCTTCGTAAGACAGGGGAACCCCATTTATTTCATGGATGAAAAATCCGCTGAACTCACAAAATATGCTGCTAATTCATTTTTGGCCACTAAAATTACGTTTATGAACGAAATGGCAAACTTTTGCGAACTTATTGGAGCTGACATCGACAAAGTACGAATTGGAATTGGCTCTGACTCGAGAATTGGTAAACGTTTTCTTTTCCCGGGAATTGGATACGGAGGATCTTGCTTTCCTAAAGATGTGAGTGCGCTAGTGAAATCAGGAAAAGAAAAACTCTTTGACTTTGAAATATTAGATGCGGTAATGCGCGTGAATGAGAAGCAGAAAATAATTCTATTTCCGAAAATCAATAATTTCTTCAGAGGAAATCTCACTGGAAAAAAAATTGCAATTTGGGGCTTGGCATTTAAGCCCGATACAGATGATATTCGGGAAGCTCCTTCACTTTACATAATCGATGAACTTATTAAAGCCGGAGCAAGTGTAATTGCCTATGATCCCGAGGCGATGGACAACGTCAAACTACAAATCGGGGATAAAATTTCTTATGCATCGAGCGAATATGAAGTTTTGGAAAATACAGATGCACTTTTGATTTGCACAGAGTGGGGAGTTTTTAGAAATCCAGATTTTGATAAAATGAAAAAACTGATGAAGGGTCACGTAATCTTTGACGGGAGGAATTTATTTGAATTGGAAGAAATGACATTGCAAGGGTTTTATTACTCATCTATCGGACGAAACTTAACTCAACCCGTATGAAAAGAATACTGATTACCGGTGCGGCAGGATTCTTGGGGTCTCATTTGTGTGATCGTTTCATTCTTGACGGTTATCATGTTATCGGTTTGGATAATCTCATAACAGGTCGACTAAAAAATATAGAACATTTGTTTGGTAAAAAATCTTTCGAATTCCATCACCACGATGTATCAAAATTTATTCATGTCCCAGGGAAATTAGACTATCTCTTACATTTTGCATCCCCAGCAAGTCCAATTGACTACTTAAAAATTCCTATTCAGACCTTGAAAGTTGGTTCTTTGGGCGTACATAATTGTTTAGGATTAGCAAAAGCCAAAGGTGCTCGCATTTTAATCGCTTCAACCTCAGAGGTATACGGAGACCCAACAGTTCATCCTCAGACCGAAGAATATTGGGGAAATGTAAACCCGGTAGGACCTCGCGGTGTATACGACGAGGCAAAAAGATTTCAGGAGGCTATTACCATGGCCTATCACAATTTTCACGGTTTAGAAACCCGGATTGTGAGAATATTTAATACCTACGGACCACGCATGCGCCTCAATGATGGCCGAGTGTTGCCTGCCTTCATCGGTCAAGCACTTCGCGGTGAAGATATCACCATTTTTGGTGATGGAAGCCAAACGAGATCATTCTGTTATGTTGACGATTTGATTGAAGGAATTGTGAGGCTTTTACATAGTGATTACGTTTACCCAGTAAATATTGGAAATCCATCTGAAATTTCAATCAGGGAATTTGCAGAGGAAATTATCAAATTAACAGGAACCAACCAAAAAGTAGTTTATAAGGAGCTACCAACAGACGACCCCAAGCAACGCAGACCAGATATTTCGAAAGCCCAATCAATATTAAATTGGAGGCCTACGATTGACAGAGAGGAAGGATTGAAAAGGACTTATGCTTTCTTTAAAACCTTAAGTCAGTCTGAACTAGAGGAGACAAATCACTATAACTTTGACAACTATATTATCAAGTAAAATGACCTACTACGCTCACGAATCCTCAATAATAGACGAAGGCTGCGAAATCGGTAGCGGAACAAAAATTTGGCACTTTTCGCACATTATGGCAAATTGTAAATTGGGTGAAAATTGCAACATTGGACAAAATGTTGTTGTTGCTTCTGATGTCATTATAGGAAATAATGTAAAAGTGCAGAACAATGTCTCCATTTACACGGGGGTAATTTGTGAGGATGATGTTTTTTTAGGACCATCTATGGTTTTCACCAACGTTATAAATCCAAGAAGTCGTATAGTACGAAGAGGTCAATACAGTAAAACTACTGTTAAAAAAGGAGCGAGTATTGGCGCAAATGCAACGATTGTTTGCGGCAATGATATTGGTGAATATGCCTTCATAGGCGCAGGTGCTGTTGTCACAAAACATATCCCTGCCTATGCACTTGTAGTGGGAAATCCGGCGAGGCAGATCGGATGGATGAGTGAATTTGGACACCGCTTGAATTTTGATGCCGAGGGAATTGCAACATGCACAGAGAGTCTCGAAAAATATAAATTAGAAAATAACAAAGTCAGTAAAATCGAATGATAAATAATTCCAAAATAAAGTTTGCAGTTGTTGGAGCTGGTCACATTGGAAAAAGACATGCCGAAATGGTTCGTCGCAACGAAGAGGGAGAACTTATCGCCATGGTAGATATTCTCAGTAAAGAGGAATGTGGTGCCCAAGACTTTAATGTGCCATTTTTCAAAAGTATTGACGAACTTCTGTCAAGCAATTTGTCTTTTGACGTGGTTAATATTTGTACACCAAATGGCTTGCACGCAGAACAATCTTTAAAAGCTCTCCGAGCACATAAACATGTGGTATGTGAAAAACCTATGGGTCTTACAAAAGTAAGTTGTGAAGAAATAATATTTATGTCACTGCAAGTATCAAAGCACGTTTTTTGCGTAATGCAAAATAGATACTCTCCTCCATCAGAATGGCTTAAATCCATTGTGACAGAAGGCATTCTTGGTGATATTTACATGGTGCAATTGAATTGCTACTGGAATCGTGACGAACGTTATTATAAACGCGGTAATTGGAAAGGAACACAAGACTTAGATGGTGGAACACTGTTTACCCAGTTTTCTCATTTCATCGATATAATGTATTGGCTATTCGGTGATATTGACAACATCCAAGGGAAATTTGCAGATTTCAACCATCAAGATACTACAGCATTTGAAGACTCGGGTTTTGTAAACTTTAATTTTATAAACGGGGGTATGGGTTGTATCAATTATTCGACTTCTGTGGCCGATCAGAATCTCGAATCATCAATGACAATAGTAAGTAAAAATGGAAGTATAAAAATAGGCGGGCAGTACATGAATGAAGTAGAAATTTGTAATATTAAAGATTATGAAATGCCCAAATTGAAGCCTTCAAATCCTGCAAATGATTATGGCCCATACAAAGGATCAGCGGCAAATCACAATTATATTATTTCAAATGTAATTGATACTTTAAAAGGCAGAACGTCGCCAACTACCAATGCGCTCGAAGGGTTAAAAGTGGTTGAAATTATCGAGCGAATCTACACACTGCGCAACAATCAATTAATACATACAAAATAACATGAGTAAACCAATGTATAATCGGTTAGTAGATTACGAGGCAAAACTCGCGGTTATTGGTCTTGGCTATGTAGGTCTGCCCATAGCACTTGAATTTGCAAAAAAAATAAAAGTTATCGGTTTCGATATCAATCACGAGCGCATAGAGTGCATGAAAAAAAATGTCGATCCAAGCAATGAGCTTGATACTTCTGCCTTCGAGGGATGCGATATTTTGTTCTCTTCTAACATTGAAGATTTGAAGACCGCAAATTTTTTTATTGTAGCCGTACCCACCCCTATTGATGATTCCAAGCTTCCAGACTTAAATCCTTTGCTTGGGGCAAGTCGAACCGTAGGGAAAGTAATTAAAAAAGGAGACTATATTGTATTTGAATCCACCGTCTATCCCGGGTGTACTGAGGAAGATTGCATTCCAATTTTAGAGGAAATGTCAGGGCTGCAGTACCAGCGAGATTTTAAAGTAGGTTATTCTCCGGAGCGAATCAATCCAGGAGATAAAGAACATACTTTGCAAAATGTTATTAAAGTCGTCTCGGGCTGTTGTGAGGAATCACTCGAGCAAATTTCAAAAACCTACGAACTTGTTGTAAAGGCAGGTGTTCACAAAGCTCCATCTATCAAAGTGGCAGAAGCTGCAAAAATCATTGAAAACACTCAACGAGATTTGAATATTGCCCTAATTAATGAATTATCTTTGATCTTCAATAAATTGGAAATAAATACATACGATGTATTAGAGGCTGCGGGCACTAAATGGAACTTCTTAAAATTTACTCCCGGACTTGTTGGTGGGCATTGCATTGGCGTAGATCCATATTATTTGACTCACAAAGCCATGCAAGCTGGATATCATGCGCAAGTAATTATGAGCGGAAGAAAAATCAACGATTCGATGGGTGCATACATAGCCTCACAAACCGTGAAAAAATTAATCAAACAAGGCAAACACATTCAGGACACCAAAGTCTTGATTATGGGAGCAACTTTTAAGGAGAATGTCAGTGATATCCGAAACTCAAAAGTTCTGGATATATTGAAAGAATTAGAAACTTTCGAGGTCAGTGTTGATATTACAGATACCCATGCGGATTATAACGAAATGCTTCAAGAATATGGTGTCGAACTAAAACAACGCTGTGATAATGATTACGATGCTGTGATAGTGGCAGTCAATCACAAGGAGTACCTTAGCCTGAATGAAATGTATTTTAAAGAGATCATGAAAGATGATAAAGGTATTCTTATTGATGTGAAAGGAATCTACAGAGGAAAAATTCACAACTTAAAATATTGGAGTTTGTGATGGCAGTTTTTGAACGCAAAATTTTAATCTCAGGCGGAGCCGGTTTTATCGGCTCACATGTTGTACGACGTTTTTTAAAGATTTATCCAAATTACCTGATTATCAATGTAGATAAACTCACGTATGCAGGAAAT
>VGMK01000016.1 GCA_016866375.1 Bacteroidota bacterium | reverse complement strand
TTATCTCCAAAAGTGGATAATCCACGAATTCTAATATTGGAAGCACCACCTGGTGAGCCCGAATTTGTTGAAATATTGACACCAGAAACTTGTCCCTGAAGTGCTTGATCCATTCGAGATAAATTCAATTTCTCTATGTCTTCGCCACCCACTTTTGAGGTCGCACCAGTGAGTTCTTTCTTTGTGGCGGAACCATAGCCAACAATCACGACTTCATTAAGGGACCTAGACTCCTGAACCATTGTTACAGTTAATGGTTCTAAACCACTAATTTTTAGCTCTTGCTTCTCAAATCCAATAAATGAAAACACTAACGATACATTTCCTGTATCTGGAATGGTAATTTTAAATTCCCCTAGTATATTGGATTTCACCCCTTTTGAAGTCCCCTTTATTGTAATTGAAACAAAAGGCATTGGTTCTTTTTTTTCATTTTGAACAATTCCTGTTGCCGTTTTCTGACCAAATACTGGAGATAACAAACAAGCCATGAACAAAATAAGAAGTTGTTTCATAGGTAGCATTTTGGGTAAAATTAATGAATTATTTTACAAAGTACAATAAGTTGTTAAGTAGGGGCTGAAAAACTCTCAATTACAAATAATTGCTCGAAATTATAGAGATTGACCTTTTTAATGTAAAAAATTCCTATTTATTTTGACCTTAACGAATATTTATCTTTTTTGATTCCAGAGAAAAATTCGAAAGATATCGAAAATAATGAAGTCAAAATTAATTTATTGAATCAAAAAAAAGCCGCTATAATGAGCGGCTTTTAAAATGTAAAATCTTTTATGCTTCTGCTTCTCCGTCTTCATCTGCATCAGCACCTTTAACAGCACCTCTTGCCATTTTAACGGAAACAACAACAGCATTTGTGGGGTCCAAAAATTTAACACCTGGAATTTCTATTGAGTTGATTCGGACTGAGTCCCCAATTTTTAAATCAGAAATATCTACAGTAATAGCATCCGGTAAATTTTTTGCGAGACCCACACATTGTAAGGTTCTAAAAGCGGTCATTAGCTTTCCTCCTGCCATTACCCCGCGAGAAGAACCAGTTATTCTTACGGGTAGTTTGACAAGAACTTCTTTAGTATCAGACAATTCAAGAAAATCTACATGCTGAATACTGTCCTTTGTGGGGTGTTGCTGTAATTCTTGAATTATCCCTTTCGCTTTTTTTCCGTCGATGTCTAATTCTACTTGGAAGACTTCTGGAGAAAAAACTATTTTCTCGATTTCTATTTGCTTTACTGAAAAGTGAGTTTGTTCACCTTGTCCATAAAGCACACATGGAACACGGCCTGCATTACGCAAATTGGCAGCGTCCTTTTTCCCTACGTTCGCTCTGAGCGAACCGCTCAATTGTGCTGTTTTCATGTATTATAAATTAAGAGATTACAAAATGAGTACTTATAGATTCGTTGTTCATCAGGCGTTTTATCACGTCCCCAAAAAGCTCAGCAACGCTGACAACACGAATTTTAGGACAATTTCCTTTTAAGGGGATGGTGTCTGTTACAACAAGTTCAGTTAAACGTGAATTATTGATTCGTTCTAAAGCTGGCCCGCTGAGAACAGCATGCGTACAGAAGGCCCGAACACTTTTCGCGCCTTTTTCAATAAGAAGGTCGGCGGCAGAAGTTAAAGTCCCAGCGGTATCACACATGTCATCTACTATTATCACGTCACGCCCATCTACATCACCAATAACAGTCATTTCGGCAATTTCATTCGCCTTCTTCCGTTGTTTATGGCAAAGTGCAAGACCGATATTTAAGTTTTTAGCATAAGAATTGGCTCGTTTAGCGCCGCCCACGTCAGGGGCAGCCATAATTATATTTTCAGAGCCGAGTGTTTTAATTTCGTGGAGGAATAAACTAGAAGCAAATAAGTGGTCAACCGGAACTTCAAAAAACCCCTGTATTTGATCAGCGTGGAGATCCATAGTTATAACTCTATCTACTCCGGCCGCCATTAGCATATTTGCAATTAGTTTAGCACCTATAGCGACGCGGGGCTTGTCTTTTCTATCTTGCCTTGCAAAACCAAAATAGGGAATAACAGCGATTATTTTACGAGCCGAAGCTCTTCTTGCAGCATCTATCATCAAAAGAAGCTCAAAAATATTTTCCGTTGGTGGCATAGTAGATTGCACCAAGAATACATCTTGTCCGCGCACGGTTTCCTCAAATGAAGGCTGAAATTCCCCGTCACTAAAAACAGAAAATTTTACATCTCCCAAAGTAGACCCATAGGAGTCAGCTATTTTTTGAGCCAAATGTATTGATTGGCGCCCGGAAAAAATTTTTACACCCACACTTTTGTTTTGAGGGGGCAAAGTTAAGGTAAATTAATGGAAATAAAAAAAGAGGAATTTTACATTTTGATGTCAATAAATTGAGTTGTGCTGTTTCTATTTTCAGGGTTTTGTATTTTTGTGAGGTGGATAAAAAAAGGAGAATATGGCCTCTAATTAAAAGGTTGTTAGGATTAATAAAATCTTACAAAAGATTTTTCGTGATTTCTGCTGTTGCTGTTATAATTCTCTCTTTTCTTTCGCCTTTGCGACCATTATTAATTTCATTAATGGTTGATCACGCAATTGTAAAGAATCAAGATCCCGACTACCTGTTACTTTTTTCATTACTTATATTTTGTGTATTAATTGTTGAAGGGATGCTCCAGGTGTTTTCGAGTTATTTCTCAAACTTATTGGCTCAAAATGTAATACTGGATTTAAGAAAAAGAGTTTTTTCTCATATTTTTTCTTTTCAACCCCGCTACTTCGAAAAAACCCCTGTTGGAAGCCTAGTAACAAGAGTAGTATCCGATTTAGAGGCAATAACAGATGTTTTTTCCGCTGGTATAATGGAAATTGCTGGGGATATTATGTCGCTTGGATTGATTTTAACCTTAATGTTTGCCACAAATTGGCAGTTATCTGTAATGACACTAATACCAATCCCTTTGTTACTACTCGCCACTAAGATCTTCTCGAGAGCGATGCGAAGCTCCTTTACGAAAGAAAGGTCAGCCGTGAATGCATTAAACGCTTTTGTTCAAGAAAGGCTCTCAGGAATGAGATTGGTTCAGCTATTTAATAAAGAACAAAAAGAATACAAGGCATTTGTTAAATTAAATAGTAATCACAGAAAAGCGCACATTCAGGCAATTTGGGCAAATTCCATATTTTTCCCAGTAGTAGAATTTTTAAGTTCTTTATCCATCGCTTTTTTGCTAGTTTGGGGCGCGCTGCATGCTCAAGGGAAAACAAAATACGAAGTTCAAGCAATGTATGGACAAATAGTTGCTTTTACACTTTGGATCAATCAATTATATAGACCAATACGCCAGCTTGCCGACAAATTCAATATATTGCAACGAGGAGCAGTTCGGGCCGAAAGATTGTTCGAGATTATAGACGACATTTCAGAAGTCGAAAAAACGGAGGGACAGACACGAATAGATTTTAATAAACAGATTTCTTTTAACAGCGTTTGCTTTTCTTACATTCCACAACAGAGGGTTATAAAAAATTTAAGTCTAACAATTAATCCTGGCCAGACAGTTGCTTTTGTTGGTGCGACTGGTTCAGGAAAAACGACCTTAATTAGCCTGCTAGCAAAAATGTACGATTATGAGGAAGGAGAAATCTTGATAGGGGGAATGCCTTTAAAAAGTATATCTTCTGCCGCGGCAAGAAAAGAAATAGGTATTGTTTTACAGGATGTGGTATTGTTTTCAGGGACAATTTTAGAAAACATCACAATGGGCAAGCAAGAGATTTCCAAAGAGCAGGTCATTGAGGCAACGATTTCAGTAGGCTTGAATGATTTTATCAATTCATTACCCGGGGGATATGATCATGTGATAAGTGAAAGGGGGGAGTCGTTATCTGTTGGGCAAAGACAACTTATTTCATTTATTCGGGCGTACGTTTACAATCCAACCATTCTTATTTTAGATGAGGCAACATCAAGTGTAGATAGTGAACTGGAGTATTTGATTCAACAAGCTACCAAAAAATTAACTAAGGAAAGAACATCTATTCTGGTGGCACACCGATTATCTACTGTACAATCTGCCGATCTCATCTGTGTAATGGATAATGGAAAAATTATTCAAAAAGGCACACATCTTCAACTCATTCAAGATGTTAAAGGGAGCTACTATAAATTGTGTAAAACGCAATTTAGTTAGTATTACAAAATGAATTTTAAAGGGTTCATATTTGGTCAATTAGTCATAGTTGCTTGGCATTCTTCCTACAGGGTTATGCAGGAATGTTAATACATAAGTTTCTGCTAATGTTAAGCGTAAGGCTTGTAATATTAAATTAGGCTGGGGCAATATTCATTGTTAGGTTACTAATTTTGAAAAAATCGTTTAGTTTAATCCAAAAAAAATGTCAACCGGGATAATTACCGCAATTTGTGTTGTCTCTTTGCTATTTATAAGCATTGCGGCCCTATATTTTTGGGATAAAGTAAAGTAGAAATTTCGAAACACTTTATCAATATATTTGTTTGAAAAGTATGAAGTGGTTTTCAAACAGTGTAACTATTCTCTTTTTGTTTCCTTTGTCGGCTCAATCACCTAAAGAGAGCGCCTATTTTGCGAGTGGCTGCTTTTGGTGTGTGGAAGCTATTTTTGAGTCAGTTAAGGGGGTTTATTACGCGGAATCAGGTTATGCGGGAGGAGCAACTAAAAATCCAACCTATGAGCAAATTTGTTCAGGAACGACAGGTCATGCAGAAACAGTAAAGGTTGTTTACAACCCAAAAAAAATTTCATACGAAACTTTACTTCGGGTATTTTTTAATTCACATGACGCAAGCACTAAAAATAAACAAGGGCCTGACGAAGGATCCCAATATCGCTCTGCTATATTTTACACTAGCGAAATAGACAGAATAAAAGCACAAAAATATATGAGGTTCCTACAACAAGAAAATGTGGAACGGCTCATTACAACAACGCTTGAACCCCTGAAAACGTTTTACAAAGCTGAGGAATATCATCAAGATTTTGAGAGAAGAAATCCAACTCATCCTTACATTTTGGCGGTAAGTAAACCGAGGCTTCAAAAATTTAAAAAGTCATCACTGAAATACCTTCAAAAAGAATGAAAAGAATGATTTACATTACGGCGACAATATTGACATTATTTATTTTGGTTCAAGTTATTATGTCCTACTCAAACTCTAAAATAGAGAATCCAGATTACAAGGTTATTAAAGACTACGGTGATTTCGAGGTACGTCAATACGACTCAATGATTGTAGCGAGTACCCTATTAGCGGGCAAAACATACGAACAAAATGCTAGCGACGGTTTTCGAAGGGTTGCAGCATATATTTTTGGTCAAAATGAAAGAGAAGAGAAAATTTCTATGACTTCACCGGTTTTCATGGAGATGGGCAGCACTCCCTCCATGTCTTTTGTTATGCCCAAGCAATACACGCGGCAAGATTTGCCTGGGCCTACCGTTCAAGGAGTTCAATTAATTTCGGTTAAACCAATGCGTATGGCTGTAATCAGATTTTCGGGCTATGCTAACGATGAAAAAATTGCCCGTTATCGAAGGAAATTAATGGAATTAATGACCAAAAAGGGAATCAAACCTGGAGGTAGATATTATTTTTTAGGTTACAATGCCCCTTGGCAAGTTATTGGTCGAAGAAATGAGGTGGCAATTGAACTTGCGCTTGATAAGGACTAAATTAAATTCTGCCAATTTCTTTAAGTGCCTTAATCACTTCCTTGTCATCCGTATTTGTGATTCGAAAATAACCTTCCTCAATCCAAATCTGTCTTGCGATTTCAGATTTAATGGTTTGTTTTATTAAGTTTTTTGTTTGGTAGCTTGGTTGCTCTGAAAGAGTTAGTTTGTAGTATTTTTCTGCGAAAAGAAAGAAAGACTTCATTATCGCATCATTTGGATTAAACTTTTGCTGAAAATCCGAAATATTTTTCCACGTATTACGTCTATCTGATATGTAATCAAAAGCAAAGGATGTAAAGACGCCTTCAATTCTACACGCCTTATAAAACAAGTCCATGCCAGCGGTGTCAAATGAGACGTAAAAATCAGGGGATATTCCTCCGCCGCCGTAGATTGTCCTCTTTTTTATGAGCGTTTTAAACTTTAAGGAGTCAGGTAGGGCAACTAAATCGCTTGGACTTAATTCTCTATCATTGAAGTGTGTTTGCTCTACAAGGTACTCTTCGTAAGATTTCCCAACATAAGGCTTTTGGATGCAGCGACCACTTGGCGTGTAGTATCGCGCTACAGTTATCCTCAAACTACTTCCATCAGTCATTGGCCTGTCCTCTTGAATCAATCCTTTTCCAAACGAGGTCCTTCCCACAATGATTCCGCGGTCGTTGTCTTGTATTGCACCAGCAACAATTTCGCTTGCTGAAGCGGAATATTCATTAATTAGTATCGCAAGATTTACATCTTCAAGTAATCCACCGTTTTTTGCGTATTCTTTTTGCTCTACGAATTTACGTCCTTTGGCCCTCAGAATTAAGCGTCCGGAAGGTAAAAATTCATCAGCGATTAAGACTGCAGATTCCATAACCCCGCCACCGTTGCCTCGGAGATCTAATACTAAATTTTTCATTCCTTGTTTTTTTAATCTCTGCGCTGCAGAAACAAATTCTTGATGTGTTGGCAAGGAGAATTGTTCAATAAGAATGTAACCCGTTTGATCATTCAACATATATGAACAAGTAACTGTTGGAACGGGTATTACTCCGCGTGTTAAATCATAGGTTAACGGTTTATTATTTCGCAAAATAGTTATAGAAACGGAGGTTCCTGGCTGTCCTTTTAGTTGTGCCATTATTTCGTCTGTTGTTATCTTCACTTTCGCTGCAGGTTTCCCGTTAATTTTGATAATTTTGTCACCGGCAAGAATGCCAGCTGCAAACGAGGGCGAACCTGGAATGACATTAGATACACAAATAGTATCTCTGAGCAAGAAAAAACGAACTCCAATCCCACCGAATTTTCCTTCTATTGACTCTTGCATTCTTGCAACTTGGTCCGAGGGGATATAATTTGAATGGGGGTCTAATTTATGTAATAATTCGTTTATTGTAGCATCAAAAATAGAATCTTTATTTATGATGTCAACATATTTTTCATCCAAAATATTCATTACCTCATAAAGCTTTTTAACTTTTTCTATATTTTCAAATTTATCTCCTTTTAACGGCTGGCCCATGAAGTCGCCGATGAAAATCCCGGCCGCCATGAATAGTGCAAAGTATATAGGTAATAAATAATTAGGGGGTATTTTATCAGTCATTGTCAATATTTTCAATATGTACAATTTCAAGTCCTGCGTCACTAAGAAATTGAATTCCGGACGCGTCCTTATAAGTAGTTTTAAAAACTAAACGAGTGATACCAGACTGAAGTATTAATTTACTGCAATCTTTACAGGGAGAATGAGTTAAGTATAACGTTGCGCCGCTGCAATTATTTGTTGATTTAGCAACCTTTAAAATAGCATTGGCCTCAGCATGTAACACATACCAATGTGTATTGCCTCCCTCGTCTTCACAGCAATTATCAAATCCAGACGGAGTGCCATTGTATCCGTCAGAAATAATAATATTGTCTTTTACGATTATGGCACCCACTTGTTTTCGTTTACAAAATGATAGCTTTGACCAACTCTCGGCAAGTCGCAAATAGGCCTTGTCGTATCGCTCTTGTTTTGACATACTACAAAAATAAAGAATACTCTTGGTTTAAGTCTAAATATCTCAAGTCAATCTAAAAAAATCTTGTGTTATTTTATCGGCTAAAAGCATGCCTTTATTAGTTAAACTGATAAATTGGGGATTAAGAGTTAAACAACCAAGAGTCTCCCAATACTCAAGACGTTCAGATTCATTTTCTGTAAACCCACCAGCCTCAAGAATGTCTGTTGTTTTGACGCCCCATCGAGCCCTAAGTCCCGTTAGAAATAATTCGTTCCATTTATTTTCTTTGCTTAAAGTTTCACTCTCAAACCAATCAGAACATGAGAAGTTTGCCTTGATGTAGCTCAAGTTATTGGAGATATTCCACCTGCGTCGAAGACCATCGTAAGAG
Source organism: Bacteroidota bacterium (assembly GCA_016866375.1). GTDB lineage: Bacteria > Bacteroidota > Bacteroidia > Flavobacteriales_D > Crocinitomicaceae > UBA952. The sequence goes on along the minus strand of VGMK01000016.1, from coordinate 10,876 downwards.
TGCGCCGATGGACCAAACCCCAAATAAGGGATTCCTTTCCAGTAATTTGAATTATGTACGGATTCTTCACCCGGGTGGGCAAAATTAGACACTTCGTAGTGTTCAAAACCCTTCCCCACAAATGTATCAATCATAAGATGGAATTGATTTTCTATCGATTCTTCTGATGGCATCTTTAATTGTCCCGTAGCAATATTTTTTTTCAAGGAGGTCTTTGGCTCAACTGTAAGACAATAGGTTGAAATATGGTTAATTGGAAGGCGAACCATCTGTTCTAATGTATCGACCCAGTGATGTGTTGTTAAATCAGGTAGACCATACATTATATCAGCACTTATTCTGTTAAATCCTTTTTGCGCAGCTAAACGTATGGCATCTTTCCCATCTTTAGCCGCATGTGCTCGATTCATCCAGCGTAAATCTTGTTCTTTGATTGATTGTAGCCCAATCGATAAACGGTTAACGCCGAGGGACTTCCAGTATGTTAATTTATTAGCATCAACATCCTCCGGATTTACTTCAAGGGTTACCTCGTCAAGTGAAGTAGTTTTGTAATGTTTAAAAATTTGGTTAAGTAGAAGGTCAAGCTCAGCAGGTGCCAAAATACTTGGTGTCCCACCCCCAATATAAATGGTATCAATCTGTTCATTTAACTCGCTCTTCCGAAATTCAATTTCTTCTCCGATTTTACGTATTAAGTCTCCGCGATATTTCTCAAAGGAGGTGGAAAAATGAAAATCGCAGTAAGAACAACGCTTTCTACAAAAAGGGATGTGAATATAAATACCAGCCACAATTGGCTATTTAGTTTTAATAAACTTCACAAGTTTTCTTTGAGTTTCATTTACTATTTCGATAAAATAAACACCTTGTTCCAACATTGAAACGTCTAATTGTATTATGTTTGACGCACATATTTTTTCGAACAAGAGTTGTCCATTCGCGCTTATGAATCTCACTTGAAAAGATGAATTGAATCCTGTTCGAACATTCAACAAGCCCTCTGACAGAGGGTTTGGATAAACCTCAAGGGTCTTATTTATGGACCATTCGACTCCAGAGACCCCAATACAGAATTGTAAACTAGTTTGATCGCCAAAATCTGCCTCAGACTCTAGAATTTCTGCTAATACCTCGCCGTCAAAAACAATAGACACGCTTCCGTCTTCTTGACACCAGAACCCACCATCCATTCCGTCTCCGTAGCTATCCATAATGTAATAAGTATAACAACCATCATTCAGGCACCAAGGGTCTAGTGTGACAAGGCCCGGTTCATCATCCTCATAGCCAGAACCTGAATAAATAGCCGTTGAGGTCTCATCTTGAAGTTCCCAAGTTGTTTCAGAACCGTAACAATCTAGAGAAAGATTCAATTGAACCGCCTGACCTCCAATTACCACGTTGAAAGAAGAATTCACGGAGTTATTCGTCGTATTTTCGTCCGTTTGACCTGCATTTGGATTTGAAATACTCGCTCCAAAGGTGTGATTACCTGCTGTAAGCACTGCGGTTGGCAGGGTTATAACAGTTGATTGCCACTGGGGAAGGTTTCCAGTCCAATTGTAAATCTGATTTAAATTCCCGTCAAATCCATAAGTAACAGTCACGCTAGTCAGGGTTTGTTGGCCATTATTTTGAATGGAAAATGAAGGTGTAACCTGCGCACCACAAAATGTTCCTGATACACCTTGAGGATTTGTAATGCTTGGGTCAACGGCTATTGGGGTTGCGTTAGATGGATCATACCCATCAATAAATTCTGCGCCTGTATCATTTGGATCGAGCCAGAATTTGAGCTGATTTGTACTTGTTGAATTGTTGGGCTCCCAAGAATTGTGTAAGCGCCCATAAAAATCTGAGGCGCTTAAATTTGAACAAGAGGCGCCGCCACCCCAAAGTTGACCAATGATTCGATGGTTTTGATCAAACAAGGGCGCACCTGATGAGCCTCCTTCGGTGGTTGTGTTTCTATCCCATTCTACTGTCCAAGTAGCATTCGGCTCAGACGAGCCCATTGCCTGGCTTGATACAGCCGGAGCATCGTCAAATGAAATCTTCTTAATATCTCCAGAAGGATGGTGAATAGAGACTGATGACGTTGGCGGAGCATTGGAATTATTCCAACCTGCAAAATAAGGATTAAAATTAAGAGGGACGGAATTAGACTCTAGTCCACCCGTAATCTCAACAAGACAAAAATCAGATGGAGTTCTTCGCGATCTCAATGTAGCACCACTAATTGAGTTGAATGAAGGGGATGAATTGGGGTTATTACAATTTGTTGCCTGCCAATTGAATCGGAAAATCCAATTCGTGGGGTTGCTGTAGCAGTGATTTGCGGTTAACACATAGGGTTTCCCATCATTCAATGTGTTATTAATCAATGCTCCAGAACAAAAACCATTAGAACCAGAAACAAGCATCAAAGCACTATTTCGTTCGGGCTGCCACGGCAATCCGTCTGGACAATTTACATTCATATTACATGCCCCAGAACTTCCAAAAGCTTTCTCTTGAAACTCATCTGCAGTTCTGTAACCGTGGGTGACTCTTTGAATATTAAGTGAGCCAGTTGGATTATTTTTGGCAACAAAATATTCCACAATCACAGAAGCCCCAGGAATTAATTCAGTGCCGAGTTCTCCTTGATAGGTGTGTCTTGCCGTAAATTTTCCCAGAATGAAGTCTTTATCGGGATTGTATACATACAAAGCATTACCTTCTGGGATGGATAAATTACTAAAAGTTAGGTTGATTGTAAGTGCGTTTTTACAAGAAATTTTTAGCAACCAAAGTTTATTTCCGTTCGCTAACTCAAACCAACTTCCCGAGTTGTAAAGATCGAGGTGGGTTTCATTATTAAATCCAAAACGCCATGGGGCAGTTCCTGTATTATCTATTGTCGCATCTTCGGCGCGTAGAGCCTCAATATCAGGTTCTTGAAAAAAAATAGTTTTCTCTGTTGGTAGAGGGTTTTTAGGGCCATATGGCTTACCACCGTCTCCTTGTTGAGCAGAGGTAAAAAATCCTGCAAACAGGAAAACAAGTAAGGTCGCTTTTCTCATCTTAATCTTTTTTAATTCTTTTAATACTGCACCCGACAGGAGCTGTTTTGCATGGTTTACATTTTTTTCCATTTGCTTGAGCCTGCATTGCTTTTGAAAGGTACGGAATATTTTTTTTTCTGTTATTATCAGCAATATTATCAATTGAACCCACATATACAAGCCTCATTTCTTTATTGAAATAGTAGGCGTGTGGTGTTGTCTTCGCTCCAAAAACATCTGCCATTTGACTATTTTTATCTAGCAAATAAGCCATTTGATAATTCTGCGTTTCTGCTCGCTTCACCATTTCATCAAAAGAATCGGCGCCGGTTCTTTTTCCCTCATTGGAGTTAATGAGTACGCAACCAATATTGTATTTCAAGGCTTGTTCATAAATTGGATTGTACTGATTTTCCCACCCTGGAAAATCAGGCGTGCCAACAACAAACGGGCAAGTGTTGCAACTGAAAATAACAATAAGTCCGTTCTCTCTTCTTGCTTGATTGAGCGAAAGCATGCCACCTTGTGTGTTTTGAAGAAGTTCGTCCGCCATGGGGGCAAGGCGATTTATTGATAGATGGATAGGCGTTTCTCTCCCTTGCGCGAATGAACTGTGATTTAAAACGATGAGCAGAAGGAATACAATTAATTTCATTTCATAAAATTTAATTGGTTAAAGTTACAACGAATTTAAAGTAATTATACCAATGAACAACAAATCAACTTCATTTAGGTTTCTTATATTTGCTAATTATCACGATGTATACTAACGAAAAACCTCTCGTTATTGGAATTTTTGGGGGTAGTGGCTCTGGAAAAACCACTTTATTGAGGCGCTTGTCAGAAATGTTTTCTTACTACGATCCATCAATTTTTTCTATGGACAACTATTATCGGCCAATTGAGGAACAATGTAAGGACGAAAACGATGTGGTAAATTTTGATTTACCCACTGCTTTGCAGGGGGATAAATTGGTACGCGATTTAAAATCTTTGTTAAAAGGGGAGGAAATTGTTGTTAAGGAATATTTTTTTAATTCTCCTCCGGATAAAAATGTTTTACTGACAATCCGACCGGCCAGAATCATTATTGTAGAAGGTCTTTTCTTGTTTCACTTTCCCGAGATTCCTTCATTATTAAATTTTTCGATTTTTGTAGAGGTAGATCATTCCATTCAATTAGATCGTCGGCTCTACAGAGATCAAGAAACACGAGGATATCGAAGGGATGACATTTTATACCAGTGGCACAATCATGTTCTTCCTTGTTATGAAAAATACATTTTTCCGTATAGAAATAAAGCAGATTTTATTTTTCAAAACGATCACAGATGGGAGGGAGAATTTTTAAGGCTAAAAGAAAGTTTAAAAAGATTTTTTGAATGAAATGGTTACTTAATTCTTTAATTAAATTTAGATTTTTTGTCATCTCTCTGCTTTTTTTTCTCTTTGGATGGGTTCCCTTTATTCTTGAAAACAATGACGAATTTTCTCAGCAAATTATACAAGAACGGTTTAGTAAACTGGAATTTGAGGCAAAACAATCGGGAGAGATTCTTTACAAAGAGCTTTTAAGAGGAAAGAGCCCTTCTTTAACGAATTCTCCATTTTTTATACATATCTACGAAGGGGATTCTCTTATTTTTTGGAATACTAATAAATTACCTATTTCTAAATATACTCAACCGCAGTTCCCTTCCCACGGATTGGCTAAGCTACAAAACGGTTGGTATTACTCGGTTTTAAAGGAAGACGATCGATTTAAAGTTTGTGTTAGTTTCCTTATCAAACAAAACTACTCTTATAATAACCCAAACTTAGTAAATGCAGTAAATCCTGATTTAAGTAATCATAATTTCGATATTGGCCTTCAAGGGGAGAACGGGATAAGCATTAAGGACTCAAATAATAACTTTATTTTCGCGGCTATTTTAACTGATCACGATTCTGCCTGGACAGCCACAAACTGGCTGTTAATTTTTTCTTTTTGTGGGGGTTTTATGTTTCTCGCGGGGCTATACAACGCATATTATTCCCATCCATGGAAGTCCTTATTTCCCATAATAATTTTATTAGGCCTTCGCTCACTTACGTGGTTTCTTAACACCACAGAAGCAGAATGGGGGAATTTAGGTCTTATGGATAAAATCATAGATGGAGGTATTTTTTTAGAGTCAGTGTTAGACTTATTTCTTAATATTTTACTGATTGCTTTATTCGCGTTAAGATTTTTTGATTTTATATTCAGAATGAAATGGAGACAAGCCTGGTGGATCATGCTTGGTTGTTTGATTATTTATTGGGGATTAATTCTCGGGATATTACAAATTTCCGTAGAAAACACCTCTGTCCCGCTGGACCTTTTTAACCTTTTCGAATTAAATGAATATACCTTGCTATTATTTTTAGTGCTTGGGGTTTTGTTTTATTCACTCCAATGTTCATTTGAGTGGTTTGCCAAAAAGTTATTTAAAGATAATCAATCAATAAAAATTCCTTTAATCATTAGTTTGTTTTCTTTTTTGTTCTTGAGTTTGTTTCGCATTATTGTTTTTGAGGAGCCAATAGTGTCTGCTGCTATTCCGCTTTTCCTGTTACTAACGAACATTTATTTTCATAAACGCACGGAATTTTCCCAACGCTTAGGGGGTCAGCTTATAAACCTGGCTCTTTTTACCATTTTAGTTGTGCTGATCATTAATGACCACAACGAAAATAAAGACAATGATTTACGGCGGGAATATGCCGAAGCTCTCTCTGAGGAACGTAATGGCTTTATTGAATCCGATTTTTCTTTGATTAGTGGAAAACTGGCTGGAAATTCTTTGATTCGAAATGTATTGAAAAATAATGAAGTAGGCTTAAGTATTTCGTTATTCGGAGATATACTCGAAAAAAAGATCTTTCGTGGCGAGTGGGAATCGTATGAAATCAGATTCAATTTATTTGACTCTTCAGGGGTCTCCTATTTATCGAAGGAAACAACATCCCTAGACCAAGCGATAAACATTATTAGCAATCACGGCGTGAGTGTTAATAAAGATTCTACACTTTATTTTGTCCCAAATGAATACAATGGCATTTCATATATTATAAAATTACCCTTGTTGGTAGATAAGCAAAATGTAATTTTTCTTGCCACCTTGACATCTAAAAAAATACCAGAAGAAATTGGTTTCCCGCGCCTGCTGATTAGCGAAAACTCGAATGCTTTACTTTCTTTAGAAAATTATTCAATTGCTAAATATGCATCAGGGAAACTGACGAAGTCATATGGTACATATAGCTATGATCTAAATTTCGTAGGGAGGGTGAAGCCAAATGGGAACGGCGAATTCTATGAAAAAGAAGGGTACAGCCATTATTTATTAGATAAAGGAAATAACAATGCGGTGATTCTGTCTAAAAAGAAATCTACATGGCTTAGCTACACAACATCATTTTCATATGTTTTTTCATTCTGGGGGGTTCTCCTTCTTTTTTCATATTTATTAGAATTAAAGAAGCCACCAAGCCTAAGGGCCCTTTCTTTGGCATTTAAGATTCAATTTGCATTAGTTGTTCTTGTTGTGTTAGCCTTAATTCTTTTCGGTGCTGGTAGCGGTTTATTCGTAAACAGACAATACGAAGATTACACGAGTAAAAATATCAACGACAAATTAAATTCTGTTCAAGAAGAGTTAAAAGGTAAAATAGCCGTAAATGAACGATTATCCATTGAAGCCGATGGAAATTATTTAGAAACTGTACTCATTAAATTATCAAAAGTTTTTGTTACAGACATAAATATTTACGACAATTTTGGTTATTTAGTTTCTTCATCGAGACCTAAACTATTTAACCTTGGATTGCTCGGCGAACAAATAAATCCTGAGGCTTTTGAGGCACTAAAATCTGCAAATAAAAGCTTTTACAAACACAAAGAACAAATTGGGTCCCTTTCCTATATTTCGGCATATATGCCGCTGTATAATTCCAAAGGCAAATTATTAGGGTATGCAAATCTTCAATATTTTGGACAACAGAAAGAGTACGAAAACCAAATACAGCAATTTATGGTGGCGATTATCAATGTGTTCATTATATTGATTGCTCTTTCAATCATGATTGCATTGTTCGTTTCCAATTGGCTAACCTCTCCATTGCGATTACTCAAAGACAAACTTACTAATTTAAAACTGGGCAATCTGAGCGAAAAAATTGACTATCAGGGGAAGGACGAGATTGGACTAATTGTAAAGGCCTATAATTCAAAACTGGACGAGTTGGAATTAGCCGTAAAACAATTGACTGCCTCAGAACGGGAATCTGCTTGGAGAGAGATGGCGCAACAGGTTGCGCACGAAATAAAAAACCCGTTAACTCCTATGAAGTTAAGCATTCAGCAACTCATGCGAGTTTATGACCCAAATAAACCCGATATGACGGACCGAGTTAAACAAATGATGGGGTCTTTAATTGAACAAATCGATGGGCTTTCTCGGATTGCTAATGAATTCTCTAATTTTGCTAAAATGACGTTGCCCCTGCGTGAAAAGAATGATATAGTAGTCATCATTCAAAATTGCATCTCTGTTTTTCATGTTGAAACAAATATAAATTTTGAGTTTTTTACATACTCCCCAAAGATCGAAGTTTCAATAGATAAAGGGCAATGGATTCAAGTAATGAATAATTTGCTCAATAACGCCATTCAGGCCACAGTGGGGACAGAAAACGCAAAAATTTCTGTAAGACTGACTTTGAATGAAAAAAAATTAATTATTGAAGTAGAGGATAATGGAATGGGGATTAAAGATGAAATAAAAGGGCGAATTTTTGCTCCTCATTTTACGACGAAAAGCACAGGAAGTGGTATTGGCCTATCTGTAGTAAAACAGATTGTTGAATTTCATCAAGCGGAGATTGAATTTCAATCAAAACTTGGCGTAGGGACAATATTTCGCATAACGTTGCCGCTTAACGAAAATGTTTAAGGTAAGAGGTGTCAGTTAAAGCACCTAAAAATGAGATTAAATTTTTTTTGTCCTCATTTGAAATAACAAAAGGTTGAATTTTGGGGTGTTTAGTTTGGCTTGACTTCCCCCCCGACGCGTAGTGGCTAATGACCCCCTCAATTGTCTTTATTGATCCATCATGCATGTAAGGGGAAGTGAGTAATATATTTCTCAAAGAAGGCACCTTGAATTTCCCAATATCGTTACTGTCTAAGTTGATACGAAAACGCCCTTTATCCTCACCATAGTTTGCGTATAAACCATTATTTTCTGCCCTGTAATTTGTGAAGTTTGGGGGCGTGTGACACGTTATGCAATTCAACTCATTCATAAAAAGTTCCAACCCTCTTTTTTCTGCTTTTGATAAGGCATGTTTTCGACCATTTATGTATTGGTCATAACGGCTATTCAATGAAAGTAAACTCCTTTCAAATGATGATATGCTGCGCGTTAAAACATATGCATCAAAATCTCTGTTATAAATTTCTCTAGCTGCTTTTTGATACTCTGGTATTTGCCGTAAAATAGGAATTAGTTCTTTCATGTTGTGGCCCATTTCTGTTGGCTCCTGAATAGGTACAATCACCTGCAATTCTAATGATTTCAGATGGGCATCGAACATGACCGTTGGCAAAAATGCTGCATTTAGAATACTTGGCGCATTTCTCTCTGTGTGCTGACCATTAATCCCACGACTTGTTGTTAAATTATCAGAAAAAGCTCGCCCAGGATCATGACAACTTGCACACGATATACTACCATCTTTTGAAAGTCTTTTATCGAAAAATAGTTTTCGGCCTAAAGCGATTTTTTCATCCGTCAATGGGTTGTCTTCAGGAGCCGGAATGAAGCCGCGATCTGCCGAGACATTATAGGAAGACAAATCCTTGGTGTAAACACGGCAGGCTAACAAAATGAGTAGCATAAAACAAGACCAAATAACAAAAAGAGAATCCTTCACAGACATGTAGTAATGCAAAAATAGTTTTTTTGTTTGTGTTGCTAGTGCGCTCTGCCTACATAAAAATAGGAATTGGCGAAGCGAGTCAGTCTAAAGGATTTTTAAGGCATTAGTTAATGAGGGTAGTTGAAAAATGAGGGAGGCCTAAATAAACCAGTCCAGACCTAACAAAATAAATTAGACGCACAAAAAATTAGGATAAAATGGACCAATGGTGTGTGCATAAATCTAAAGCATTAGTTATCCAATGTGAAAACGTTTTACAAACTCCCACAAAATAATGCCTGCGCACACAGAGACGTTAAGGCTATGCTTTGTTCCAAATTGAGGAATTTCTAAAACTACATCTGATAGGTTTACCACGTCTTGGGCTACGCCATTTACTTCGTTTCCAAAGAAAAGAGCTATTTCTTGATCGATATTAAAACTAAAGCGATCTAATGTTATTGTATTTTCTGCTTGTTCAACACTATATATTTTAAAGCCATTATCCTTGAGCTGCTTCGCTAATAACGTAACAGATTCGATGTATTCCCACTCCACCGTTTCAGTGGCCCCAAGTGCGGTTTTGTGAATATCCTTGTGAGGAGGGCAAGCCGTAATACCACATAAATATATTTTCCCGACCATAAAAGCATCAGCAGTACGAAAAAATGAACCAATATTATTGAGTGAGCGAATGTCGTCCAACACGACAACAATAGGCAATTTTTTCTGTGCTACATAGTCCTCTTCTGAGACGCGATTAAGTTCCCAAAGTTTGAGCTTTCGGTTATTTTCTTGAGGCAACATAACTCAAAATATTCTGCTTTTCTTTTAGAAAAGAAAGTATTTGTTTTCAAGATTAACAGCAAATGTGTCTTGGCAAGATTTATCATCTTTTTCTTCGACAGAGGTAATAGCCTTGTCAAGGCTTAAAAAATCAATTAGGGCCATATCAACAAATGTAAAGATTAAATGAGCACTTAAAGGAGATAGAATTTTAAAACTTTCAACATAGAAAGTTAAAAAAAAGAAGTTTTGAACAGCTCAGAAAAAGGAAGTAATGACCAAATAGAAATAAGTATCTTTAGGTTGCTAAAATATTCAATTGATAACCGAACCGAAAGAATCTTCATACGCAGAAACGCCTTTGATGAAACAATATAATCAAATCAAAGCGAGACACCCCGAAGCACTTTTACTTTTCAGGGTTGGAGATTTTTATGAAACTTTCGGCCAGGACGCAATAAAGACCTCAAAAATTCTTGGCATTATACTAACCAAAAGAAAAAATGGTGCAGCAGCTGAAATAGAATTAGCAGGATTCCCCCATCATTCCTTAGAAACATATTTACCGAAACTAGTCCGCGCAGGGCAGCGTGTAGCGATTTGTGACCAATTGGAGGACCCCAAAATGACAAAAACAATTGTAAAAAGAGGGGTTACGGAGCTTATTACACCAGGCGTATCTTTTAATGATCAGGTTCTGGAACAGGGGAAGAATAATTTTGTGTGTGCACTTTTTTTTGGAAAAAAAAATATGGGTATTGCTTTTCTTGATATATCAACAGGAGAATTTCTTGTTGCACAAGGAGATAAAGAATACACCGACAAATTGATAAGCAGCTTTGAACCCACAGAATTGATTTTTCAAAAAAACAAAACGTCCGAATTCAAGGAGATGTTCGGAGATGAGTTCTACACATTTCGCATGGAAGATTGGGTTTTTACAAGCGATTTTGCATCAGATATTTTAACTAAACAATTCGGTACAGCTTCATTAAAAGGCTTTGGTGTTGAAGGATTGGAAGATGGAGTCATTGCATCAGGGGCTATTTTACATTATTTAAATGAAAATAAGCACACAAAACTTGGTCATATCACAG
>VGMK01000015.1 GCA_016866375.1 Bacteroidota bacterium | reverse complement strand
TGTATCTAAGATTTGATTTGCAATTCCAAAATTGTTGTAAGAAGTAGTGGTCAGTTCCAATTTTCTTTTTTGGAAATAATCTACCCCGCGATATCCATTCACAATCCCAGACAAATTAACAAAATAAGACCACTTCTCGCCTGAATATTCAACTTGACCAAAAGCACCTGACCATTGAACTAAGCCATCTCGATCAGAATTGTAGGTGTCATATGCTACGCGATCACCCACCCGTTTCATCGGGCTTGCCGCATTCTTATCCAGTTTATCTACAAAATAATCACCTCCTAATAAATCCTCAATGCGCTGGTAATGTCGCCCTTCGTAGTAGCGAAAGTCGATTCCTCCGGAAACCTCCAAATTTTTGGAAACATTGTAATTAAATTGACCCAAATAACCTACCCAGAAATGATTATTCAAACTTGCAAGAAGAACTTGAGATGATTTTATTTCTGTAGGGGAATAAATCGAGTCAATATTCGGTGTTCCAAATAGAGAACTAATTTGGTTTTCTTGTTCAATTTTATCCCAATCAATTAGACCAGTACTATCTCTCAAAAGCGATCCAGAATTAAAAACTCTTGTTCCACCACCTCGCCCAATCGACATATACGCCAAATTAGAAATGGCTAATTTATCATTTACCTTCCAAAAATCCTTTAAGGTAATTTGAGGTTTGGAGTAGAAGTTTCTTCGCTCATTAAATACTTCGCGCTCCCCATTTTCATTAGTTCGATACCCCCAATGTTGGTTGAAGCGGATTCCCATATCATAGAACTGTAGATTGGTATCAACTTCGACCCCAGCTTCACGCGCTTTATCTTCACTAAAATATTGAATCGCTTGAAAGAATGATCGCTGCCCGTGCCATTGCGGCGCGGCAAAGGCAGAGAGCGTAATCAAATGTGATTTAGTACTTTTCGAGAGTTTACCATAACCAAAATATCCTTGACTAGGCGTACCGAATACCCAACCATTACTTTGCTTATAGGAACCAGATAATGTAAGACCCCATCCTGATTTGGTCATTCCGGTGTTGTACGATGCAACAGTTCTGAAAAAGTCTCCAGTTCCATATTCTTGTTTTACCATCCCACCTTTTTTATTCCCTATTCCTTGGGTGATAATATTTATAGTTCCTCCAATTGAGGGCATTGCAATTTTTGTAGCGCCCAGACCTCTTTGCACTTGCATTTGGGAAGTAATGGCGTCCAGACCGAACCAATTCGACCAATAAACAGCGCCATTTTCCATATCGTTTACAGGAACGCCATCAATCATAACTCCAACATTGCGTTGGTCGAATCCTCTAACGTTAATTCTAGCGTCTCCATCGCCGCCACCTGTTTGGGTTGCGTAAACTCCTGCGGTACCATTTAAAAGCATTGGAAGATCGCGTGAAGCGAGTTCCTCACTTATTTTTTGCAGGGAAATTTTGGTTAGTGCTACAGGAACATTTTGGTTTTCCTTGACTAAATTACTGATTAATCGAATTTCTTCGAGCTCCTTGCTGCCTCCCATCACAAATGAGAGATTCACAAGCGCTTTATCAATTATCACCAACTCTCTGATTGTATCAAAGGAAATCATGGAAATTTGAACAGTATATTTCCCTTTGGATAATTCTCTGTAGGTAAACTGACCCTCGCTATTTGAGGCTGTTTTTTTTACAGAACCATCTGGGGAAATCAATGAAACCCTTGCCCCAACAACAGTTTGTCGCGTAGCATTGTCTAAAACCGTACCAACCAATGTAGACTGCGCAAACACCGGCAAGAAGAGAAACGAAACTGCGGCAGTGAAAAAGTACTTCATTTATTTGAAAGGACAGAATAGCACTACCTTACGATTACTTTTTTCATTTGGGTTTTACCATCAATTGTTTCAATTCGTAAAAAGTAAATACCGGTTAATTGTTCGACGTTTACTTGAAGGTGAGACTTCGTTCCTAGATTTCGGTAGGTTCCAATATTTTTACCGAATGCATCTGTAAGGGATGCCTTAACAGCAATTCCATTCAATTGCACGGTTAACCACTCTGTTGCGGGATTTGGAAATACAGATACCGTATGATTTTCAAGTTCATCTACGGAAACAGGATTACAAGAACAATCATGGCTGCCGAGCGAAAACCAATTTCCAAAGAGGATTACGTTACCGTTAACGCTTTCAATTGTGTCCCCGTTCTCATCAAATAAATAAATTACCGGCGGAATAGTATCCCACTCTAACATTGGATCAAAGAAAGAAACGGGAGTTGAAACGCCTTTTTCAATCGATGCCTTTCTAATCATGCTGTGATCTTTTGTGACCAAGACCCCTTGACCAGAACTGTAGGGAAATTGAGTAGACCATGCACCGTCATTTCCGGCTGCAGATCCCGTCTCATTGGCAGGATTTTCTCCAATTTTTCCAAAAATATCAATGATCGCAAAATTAGGTACATTCGTAGCATTAATCAGTAAAGCTGGATTTGAAGGCAAAGTACCTTTTGCCAACATGACCGCGTCATTTCCATTCCAATAAAAGGCATTGCTTGTATTGTAAACAGGGCTGTAAAAACCATCTGCTCTCGCTTGTAAAGAGTCCCATATTGGTGCCTCTTGACCAGTACCATTTTCGTCTTGCTTATCTAAGACAGCAACATAAACATCGAATGGCGCGATTGTTCCTGAAAGTTGAACTGAGTTTAATAGCGTTGCGGTTGTTGCACCATTCGAATAACGAGAGACAAAATACTCATTTAAATTTACTGGAACCGAGGTGGGATTATAGATCTCAATTGCCTTATTGTTATACCAACCCTCTACGTATTCAGATATAAAAATTTTAGAGCAGTTCTGAGCGAATGTAAAGCCAGAGGTAAAAATTAAAACAGCGAGTAACGATTTTTTCATAATTTTAAGTTAAAGGATAAAAGGAGAATTCTCTAGAAAAATTGCGTTTATAAAAATCAATTTCAAACACAAGTTAAATCATTAAAAGATAAAAATTTGAAATGGTTTCGGCGCAAATCGCTTTAAGGGATTTGCTCCAAAGTTAATTACGAAATTACACATTTAGTTTTAATTATTGATAAAATTTTTAAAGTAAGTTTGAATGATCAAACTCAAAAGGATTATTAACAGTTTATTGTTTAAACATTTAGTATAATTAATTTTCTACACCAGGATAATAACTAACCTTCGTTCAACCATAAGGGTTATAACCATTACTAATTAAAATTAATTTTTATGAAAAAACTATTATTAATTTCAGGTTTATTTGTCGGAACAGCTTTTTCTAGTTCTAATTTAGCTCATGCTCAATTGTCCTTGGGCGTAACGGGTGGTCTTTTTAATCAAGGGGTTTCGTCTGATGGAGAGAGATATTCAAATAACTTATTAGGATTCAACCTTGCAGGCAAATTTGGTCTTAATGACAACAAAATGAGGGTCGGATTAAATATAGGATACTTTTTTGATTCAGAAGACGGTCTTACCATTTTCACTCAACCCATCACAGGTTTATTTGAATACTCTTTTTCTGATGCGTCTTTTAGTCCTTATGCAGGAATAGATGCGGGAATTTACAGAATGGGGGCGTCATCTGATGGAGGATCAGCTTCAGAGTCAGAATTGGGATTTGCACCTGTTGCGGGTTTCAATTATGAAATTTCCGATAGAATGGATCTCAATGTTAATATTAAATATATGTATATCTTAACGGACGTAAAAAGTACAACCGGAGTAAATGCTAACGCCGGAATTGTAATTAAGTTTTAAACAGGAATAAAATTTTTATTGTTGTTTTTTCTCCTTTCTTTGTTTCGGTTGTAAGAAAAAAATCAAAGTTCAAGAACTGGATTTGCTTTTTTAAAATCAACCATTAACGGTCAAGAAGAGTTATCTCTTATGAGTAATAAATATTGAAATAATATTAAGGAGGAAAACGACATCAGATTTAGGATAGGGTGAGTTTTCTATTAGCTGCTGGTGAGATTCAAGTATAACTGATTTCTTCGGCGACTACAGGCACTTTACCGGCTAGTATTTGCGCAAACTAAGTCTCGATTAATAACAATAGATAATTTTTACTTACAAAACATTAAAAAGGGTGCATATGCGTGCACCCTTTTTTATTGATCATTTTTGATCATTTTGTTCCTCCATTCAAAACAATTTGTAATTTCAGAGCTCAATTGAAAACTATGAAAAATCTTTCTTATCTTATTATATTTCTATCAACAGCTCTAATTTCCTTTTCCCAAGAACTTAGCGTCGAGAAAATTTGGAAAAACTATGAGTTCTACACCAAGGGTGTTGATGGATTTAAGTCCATGAAAGATGGCGAATATTACACCAAAACAACGGAGGATTTATCGGTAAAAAAATACAAAATAAATGATCCGAAAGACAAAGGGAGTGTACTGGTAGACGGAGCCATACTTAACTTCGGTGGAAAACAATTATTGTACGACGATTATGAATTCAACAGCGATGAGACTAAAATCTTATTTATATGCGATGTTCAACCTGTATATCGCAGAAGCTATACTGCCAAGTATTTCCTTTATGATATTTCAAGCAACAAACTGTCACCTTTGGATGAAAATCACGAACCCCAAACATTAGCAGAATATTCTCCTGATGGTAGAATGGTTTCCTACATCCACGGCAATGATTTATTCATTAAAGAGGTGGCTTCGGGAAAAATAAAGAAGTTAACCCAAGATGGAAAGAAAAACAAAATAATAAATGGTACAACCGATTGGGTTTACGAAGAGGAGTTTTCAGTTACAAAGGCCTATGCTTGGTCTCCAGATAGTAAAACGATAGCATTCTTAAAATTTAATGAAAAACAAGTTAAAGAATTTAATTTGGCTTATTACGGGAGTTTGTACCCGGAAAATTATAAGTATAAATATCCAAAGGCAGGTGAGGCCAACAGTGTTGTCACTGCTCATTATGTGAATGTGAACAGTGCAAAAATAACGAGCATTGATTTGGGAGAATATGAGTATATCCCGCGGATGAAGTGGTCTGCAAATGAGAATAAATTAATTCTTCAGACGCTAAACAGGCATCAAAATCTCTTAAAGTACCACTTGTTAGATTTTGCAATAAAAAGACCAGTTTCAAGAGTTTTCTTTGAAGAAAAATCGGACACATACGTCGAAATTGATGACAATTTAGTACTGTTGAATGATGGAAAATCCTTACTACGAACGAGTGAATCTTCAGGATACAACCATCTCTACAAGGTGGGATTTGACGGCAAGGCACAGCAACTTACAAATGGAAATTGGGATGTTATGGAATTTTTGGGTTTCGATGAATCATCTGGACTTGTTTTTTACAGTGCCGCGACAAATGGCCCTCTCAATAAGATTATTTACAAATTCGACATGGAGACCGGGAAGTCAGAGCGACTGACCGAGGAAACTGGATGGAGTGAAGCAGCATTTACAAGTGGTTTCAACTATTTTGTTCATTCTTATTCCACGGCCAATTCTCCCACTACCCATGTGTTAAGAAATACCAAGGGCGAACTTGCGACTGAGCTGGAGACTAACCGAGAGCTAACGGAAAAATTAAATACGTATACATTAGTGCCAAAAGAATTTATCAAGATCAATTCAAATGGCATTTCGCTGAATGCCTCAATAATGAAACCCATAAATTTTGATCCAACTAAAAAATATCCCGTTTATGTTACCGTTTATGGCGGTCCTGGAAGCAATGAAGTTAAAAATGCCTGGGATGGAAATGATTTTATGTACCATCAATTATTAGCACAAAAGGGATATATTATTTTTTCAGTTGATCCGAGGGGTACGATGTACAGGGGTGCAGAGTTCAAGAAATGTACCTATTTACAACTTGGAAAATTTGAAATCGAGGATGTAATAAATGCGTGTAACGAATTGAAAAAATTACCTTACGTAGATCCTTCTCGGTTTGGTATTATGGGGTGGAGTTATGGTGGGTATATGGCTTCACTCGGAATTACCAAGGGAGCTGATGTATTCAAAATGGCAATTGCGGTTGCTCCTGTTACAAATTGGAGGTATTACGACAATATCTACACGGAGCGCTTCATGCGTACTCCTGAGGAAAATGATAAAGGGTATGATTTGAATTCGCCGATCAATTATGTTCATCAACTGAAGGGTAAATATCTTTTAGTCCATGGATCGGCAGATGACAATGTGCATTACCAAAATTCCATGGAAATGGTCAACGCACTCGTCAAAGCAAATAAGCAATTCGATATGTTTATATATCCAAATCGAAACCATGGTATTTATGGTGGGAATACGCGCAATCACTTATTTCAGTTGATGTTCGATTACATATTAAAAAACCTGTAACTCCAAAATAAAAAATCTTTCAAGGTGTTTTTAAATAATTCTCGATAAAGTCTTCAGAAATCTTTTTTCTTTTGTAATTTTAAACTCGAACGAAATTAGTTATTGAGGAATTTAGCATGAGTGATATAGCAAAATTAGAGATTGATGGTAAGGTTTATGAATTACCTGTATTTATTGGTTCTGAAAATGAAAAAGCCATTGATATTTCTAAACTTCGGGATTTAACGGGTTGTATTACTCTTGATTCGGGTTACAAAAATACCGGTGCAACGAAAAGTTCCATTACCTTCTTAGACGGTGAGGAAGGTATTTTACATTACCGGGGCTACAAAATAGAAGAATTGGCTGAAAAGGCAACTTTTTTAGAGGTGTCATATCTACTAATTTATGGTGAATTACCAACCATTCATGAATTGAAGGATTTTGAGGCAAATATTAAAAAACATACGCTCGTTCACGAAGATATGAAGCGATTTTTTGAAGCTTACCCTGCGCAAGCGCATCCGATGGGAGTTTTGTCCTCAATGATTTCATCATTATCAACTTTTTATCCCGAATCTTTAGATCCAAACAGAAGTGAGGCCAAGAAAAATCTGACAGTATGTCGGTTGATAGCAAAATTACCAACCTTAGCGGCATGGGCCTATAAAAATTCGATGAGACATCCCCTGATGTATCCCCGAAATGAATACAACTATTGTCAGAATTTCCTGTACATGATGTTTGCCATGCCGACGGAGGATTATAAGTTAGATCCCGTTGTAGTTGATGCCTTGAATAAATTGCTCATTTTGCATGCAGACCATGAGCAAAATTGTTCCACGTCCACAGTGCGAATTGTAGGATCGTCGCAGGCTAATTTATATTCCACTGTGTCTGCAGGAATCTCGGCGCTTTGGGGCCCTTTACACGGTGGGGCAAATCAAGAGGTGATCGAAATGTTAGAGGCGATACACGAGGATGGCGGCAACGTTGATAAGTGGGTTACGAAGGCAAAAGATAAGAATGATCCATTTAGGTTGATGGGATTCGGACACCGAGTGTATAAAAACTTCGATCCAAGGGCAAAGATCATTAAGAAAACGTGTGACGATGTTTTAGAAAAATTAGGAGTGCAAGATCCGCTGCTGGAAATTGCGAAAAAATTAGAGAAAGTAGCCCTTGAGGACGAATACTTTAGGTCGAGAAATCTTTATCCTAATGTAGATTTTTACTCGGGTATTATTTACAAGGCTATCGGAATTCCGACTGAAATGTTTACTGTGATGTTTGCACTTGGCCGACTTCCAGGATGGATAGCCCAATGGAAAGAGATGACCGAACACAAGGAACCTATTGGTAGGCCGCGTCAAATTTATGTTGGGAAACGAGTACGAGAATATGTTGACATTGGAAAAAGGTAAAAAAAAATAGCGTTCAGTCTGAACTCCCTTGTAATTAAGTTAATGATCCTTGATAAGTTTTAAATTGTCTGAAACTGCATTCAAGATCTCCATTGAAAACTTTATATTTTTTTTCTGGTTTTAAACCGATAGCATTCAGACCTTCTTTACTCCCTGAAATTACCCAGGCCTCTGAACCAGTCATGGTGTGTTTTAGCCACGATCCCATCTCTCCGTAAAGAAGTTCAACAGCAGCCTCAATCCGCTCCCCGTAGGGCGGATTTGTTAAAACGAAAACCTCTTCATCTGTTTGAAATTCTTTGAAATTTTTGGATTGTATTTTCACCAACCTCCCGAAACTAAATGTGCGTAAATTTCGTCTCGCTTTAAGAACCATTTCATCAGAGATATCTCCTCCTATGATTTGTGCTGGTAATTCGCGAACCACGCGTTTGGCAGAATCATAAATTCCTTGCCACAGCAGAGGCTCGTAGTTTTTGAGATTTTTAAAGGCATAATGTTGTCGCTCAATATTAGAAGGTATACCACTCGCATATAATGCTGCCTCAATTAAAAGAGTTCCGGATCCACAAAAAGGGTCTAAGAATGTTGTTTTTTTATTCCAACCACTTAACCTAATGAGACATGCCGCGACAACTTCGTTCAGTGGCGCCTCTCCGGTAGATTGACGATACCCGCGCTGGAAGAGGGGTAATCCACTTGTATTTAAAGATAGGGTTACTAAATTCTCTTTGATGTACAGATCAAAAGATACATGAGGTTTTTTTACATCGACATTTGGTCTTTCCAATTTTACATTCCTAAATGTGTCTACAATCGCATCTTTCACTAAAAGAAATGGATAATGTGTATTTTGAAAAATACTGGAAAATATCGCACCTTTAATTGCAAAACTCTTGCTTGAGTCAAAAATATTTGTCCAATCGACTTTCATGCATTTATCGTACAGGTCTTTTTCAGAAAAAATCTCGAAACAGTCTAACTCAACTAAAATGGAAATGGCACAGCGGCAGTGTAAATTCAGAAAATAAATATCTTTCCAAGAACCTTTAAATCGAACAGCACGATTCAAAATCTCTAAATTTTGGAACCCAAATTCAGTTAATTCGTCAGCCAGTGTTTCTTCAAATCCAAAAAAACATTTTGCTGTTATATTTATTTCTGTTCTTTTTAATATATCTTTTGGTCCTGATTTCAATAATTAAGATCTAAATTTGTTTAAAGAAAGTAATTATCTGCCTACATGCGCTTCCTCTTTGTAATAGTTATCCTTATTCCATTATTAACAAATGGTCAGCAGCGTGTAGGGTTGGTATTGAGTGGGGGCGGGGCAACAGGTCTTGCACATATCGGTGTACTGACTGCCCTTGAAGAACATAATATCCCGATTGATTACATTACTGGTACTTCTGCAGGGGCTCTCATTGGTGGATTGTATGCTTGCGGGTATTCTCCCGAGGAAATTAAAAATTATGTGAAAAGTGAAAAATTTCAATTAATGACCTCCGGAAAACTCGATATTTCACGGCAATATTATTTTCGAAAGGAAGCGGAGCATGCGGGAATGCTTAAATTTTCATTTTCAAAGGATAGTATCCTTCGTAAGTCCATTCCGATGAATTTAGTGAGTTCTAACTTATTAGATTTTGAGATGTTCCGAATTTTTGGTCATACAACAGCATGTAAATCAGGAGATTTTGATTCTCTGTTCATCCCATTTCGGTGCATCGCTTCTGATGTTCAAGCAAAGAAAAGCGTGATATTTTCTCAAGGTAATCTCAATGAGGCAGTCAGAAGTTCAATGACATACCCCTTGTATGTTAATCCAATTCGTGTTGATGGAAAAATTCTTTTTGACGGCGGCTTATACAATAATTTTCCTGTAGATATTATGTATCAAGAATTTAATCCTGATTTTATCATCGGCAGCAATGTATCGAATAATCTAAAAGTTGTTGATGAAAAAGATTTTTTGGGATTGATTACAACCATGATGACAACTCCAACAAACTATGATTTACCATGCAGTGAAGGCATTGTAATTAATCCAAAAACAGTCACGGGAACTTTTGAATTTGACAAGGTAGATCAGTCAATTATTGATGGATATAATGCTACGATGTTGTATATTGACTCCATAAAATTATTTGTTCAACCGGCAGTAAAACAAACAGAACTACAAAAAAGAAGGTTGCAATTTAGAAATTCATTAGTTCCTTTGGTCATAAGTTCTGTGAGCACTGAACAAACAAAATTGAATACCTCTTTTGTTGGGAGGTCATTCACCACTAGAAATAAAAAAATGATCTCGATTGATGCATTTGAAAAACGATATTTTAAATTAAAAGCAGCTGATGGAATTGATAATTTGTACCCGACGCTTCAACTTAAAGAAGACAGCACATTTCATGTGAACTTTAAATTAACAAAAGCCAAGGATTTTAATATTGATGTTGGTGGACATATTTCGTCTAGGCCGGTGAATACAACGTATATTGGTTTTGGTTTTAGATCAGTGGGAAAAGTTTTTACAAATGTGCATGCCGAATCATATTTTGGTAAGTTTTATGCCGGAGCAAAAGTAAATTTTAAGTTGGAGTTTCCTTCTATCTACCCTGTATCGATAAACAGCTATTTTGTCAGAAATCGATGGGATTATTTCAGAAGTTTTTCATCGTTTTATGAAGATATAAAGCCCTCTTTTTTGATACAAAATGAGACTTACACCGGTCTAAATTTGGTTATCCCCATTGGAAAAAAAGCAAAATCGACATTGGATTTTAGGTACTTTGAATTGAGGGATGAATATTATCAAACGATGTCTTTTACAAGTTCAGATACTTCGGATATAACCAATTTTTATGGAAGCTCACTTTCTTGGGAGTTTAAAAGAAGTTCTTTAAATAGAAAACAATTTGCGTCTTCAGGTTCATTTTTTATGTTAAAAACAAGATTGATAGAAGGCCGTGAAAACACCATGCACGGTTCCACTTCTTTCTTTGATGAAACTTTTGGAAAATATCATTCTTGGATCAATTTACAAATTGAATTCCAATCATTTTTACTTTCCAGAAAAACATGGAGTTTAGGTATACACGCCGTTGGGCAATTCAATTCACAGTCACTGTTTGCGAATTATACTGCAAGTCTTTTGGCCTTACCTTCTTTTTCAGTTCTTCCTGATATGGAAACTTTTTTCCTTAAGGAATTTCGATCTAATCAACACATTGGAGGAGGTCTAAACATTATTTACACTCCGATTAAAAACTTTGATATTCGTTTTGATTATTACTATTATCAACCGATTTTGCAATTGGCTTACAATCTCGACGGAGGTGCACAACTGATCGAGGCGTTTAATGGTCAAACATATTTAACATCTGGTTCACTGATCTATCACACGCCTTTTGGACCATTGCGAGCCACGCTGAATCATCTCCCAATGCAGTCGAACCCTTATTCGTTTCAACTCAGTATTGGATACGTAATACAAAACGCACGGGCAATTCGTTAGATGAGTCCTCTTGTTCTCAGAAATTCATCCAAAGACTCAATATCGGAAAATAAGACCTCTCTTGCTCTACTTCCTTGAAACGAACCAATAATCCCCATTCCTTCCAATTGATCAACAATTCTTCCGGCTCTATTGTAGCCTAGTTTGAGTTTCCGTTGTAAAAGGCTTGCAGACCCTTGTTGATTTATTACCACAATTCTCGCTGAATCAACGAACATTGGGTCAATTTCGTTCATGTCAAAATCACCCCCTTGATCACTTCCTTCTGCAATGTATTCAGGAAGTTGTAATGCCTCTGGATAGGCGCGTTGATCCCCAATGAAACTGCAAATTTCCTCTACCTCTGGTGTATCGATGAATCCGCATTGCAGTCGTTTCATATCAGATCCTGTTGAGATGAGCATATCTCCTCTGCCAATGAGTTGATCCGCGCCTGAAGCATCGAGAATGGTTCTAGAATCTATTTTAGATAATACTCTAAATGCTATTCTCGCTGGAAAATTTGCTTTAATCATACCTGTTATTACATTCACAGAAGGACGTTGTGTGGCAACAATTAAATGAATTCCTATGGCTCTTGCTAATTGTGCAATTCTGGCAATTGGATGTTCAACCTCCTTGCCAGCAGTGGCGATTAAATCTGCGAACTCATCTATGAGTACGATGATGTATGGTAAATATCTATGGCCTTTCTCGGGATTCAACCTTCTGCCTATAAACTTTACGTTGTATTCTTTTATAGTTCTAACCCCGGCCTCTTTTAGCAATTCATAGCGTTCGTCCATCTCCATGCACAAAGAATTGAGGGTATTGACAACTTTTGAGGTATCCGTAATGATAGCATCCTCTTCACCGGGTAGTTTCGCAAGAAAATGGCGCTCTATTTTATTGTATAAAGTGAGTTCGACTTTTTTCGGATCGACTAAGACAAATTTTACTTGTGCAGGATGTTTCTTGTACAATATGGATATCAGAATAGCATTTAAACCAACAGATTTCCCTTGACCCGTTGCCCCAGCTACTAAAAGGTGCGGCATTTTGGTCAAATCAAATACATAAGTTTCATTGGTTATGGTCTTGCCCATAACAATTGGTAGGTCTCCGTCAAAGTTTTGAAATTTTTCCGAGGCAATCAAAGAGCGCATGGATACCATTTCAGGGTTAGAATTTGGAACTTCGATACCGATTGTGCCTTTTCCTGGAATTGGAGCAATAATTCTGATTCCAAGAGCACTTAAACTGAGGGCAATATCGTCTTCGAGATTTTTTATTTTTGATATTCTTACACCAGGTGCAGGAACTATTTCGTACAATGTGACTGTGGGACCCACAGTTGCCTTGATTTTTGCGATATCAATTTTATAATGCGACAATGTTTGAACAATGCGGTCTTTATTCGTTTCCAGCTCTTCTTTATTCACCGACACGCCACCGGAGCCATATTCCTTCATTAAATCAATTGGCGGGAGTATGTAACCTTCTAAGTCTCTCGTTGGATCGTATTCACCGTGCTCCGCAATGAGGCTTTTTGCGAGTTCTTCCTCCTCGTTAAATGAGTTGGTGCGTGTATCTTGGGATTCTGGTTGGAAATAATTTTCTTCTGTTGCCACTTCGATTTCAAAATCGTTTTCTTGTGGAGGAATGGCAGTATCAGTTTCTTTATATATGACCTCGATTTCACTTTCTGAATCCTCATAAAAGTCATTTTCATCTTCCGAAAAATCTACGGTTTGTGAAATAACATCTTGTTGAATTTCTTCATCTTTTATTGGATTTACAATGTGTAAATCATCGAATTGGTTTGAATACGTATTGTCATTCGCGGTTAATTTCGAATCGTCAATTTCTGAAACACTATTTTTTGATTTTCTATCAAATAAAAAGTTGAAAATTGCGGTATAGTTTGGATTTAGTGTAACTGTTATGACTATGAATAATAAGCTTATTATCAAAATCAGAGTCGGTATTTGTCCAAACGATATTGTGGACCATTCATTCAAAGAAAATCCGAACTTACCTCCTAAATAGTTCACTCTGTCTGAGAAATACCCCAAGAAAAATGAACCCCATAGTATAAATAAAAAAGTAGTTGAGGTCGTTTTCCATAAGGGTAGCAAACTTTTATCAAATAAAACCTTAAATCCAAGCAAGAAAAATATAATGGCAAATCCTAAGGATGAAATTCCAAAGAGGGAATAAATATAGAAATGGGCAGTCCAAGCACCGAACCTTCCAAGCCAATTTTCCATCGGTTCAGGAGACGCTTGGAACATAAATTCAAAGAAGCCCCGGTCAATAATTTTATCTTGATCTATTTGCCAGGTCATTAAATAGGATACACAAGCGATTAAAAGAAAAACTGAATATAGCATTAAAGTTGTACCTGTTACCACTCGTAGTTTTCGCCAATCAAATCCTCGAATAGAGGAGATAAATCCTGAGCCTTGCTTTTTCCCTTTCTCAGTTTTAGCTGAAGAAGTTTTAGAGCCTTTATCAGAATTTAGTTTCGATTCTTTTTCAGAATTTTTTTGAAGAGGTATAAATTCGTTTTCTTCCATAAGGATAGACCTTCTAACGAATTTACATTCTAGGTGCAAGCACCTTTCAAAAAAAATAGTTTAGTTTAAACACTTTAATGTTAGTAGCAATTTTACTCCTTGTTGTAAAGTTTGTCAAATTCGATAGAAAACTCCTCTAGAGTGATTATTTTATAGTCTTGAGGGATTTGGAATAATGCTAACGGGGGATTATTTTTTTCAATTTTTTCAAGCTTATACCTTAAAATTCCGCTATCTGAAAAAGAGTAAAATAAGGTGGCTAATCCGGGAAATGATTTCATGCTATTTGCGTACTTACTGTCAATGCGCTTGTAATAGTAACAGGTTAAAGGGAGTTTATTTTCCTCATATTTTACCAACAGTTCTTTAGATCTTAGTCCCCCGATTCGTCTATGCCCTTTTCTCCTTTCGAAAGTGTAAGTCACGCTGTCCTTCTCCATGTGTTCCCTTGTTCTTACGGCAAATTTCTGTAAAGGAGTTTCTACTAATATGTAAGATTTATTGTAGGTGAGATGTTTTATGAATTCTTGTTTTCCAGTTTGCGTATTAAAATTAACTATTCGTAGTAATGAATCCTTTGCATAAATAATCACTTTTTCTTTGACACTGTCTTTTGAATTTACACTCTCCACGTGGTAAGTTAATACCCCTGAGAACGACCGAGATTTTTGTCCGTAAATTAGTAATATGCTCGTATTGGCGATAGCAATAATGAAAAATATTGTTTTCATATTACAAGTATAAGAAAAAGAAGTTATTATCAGATTTATAACCAAGTGCCAAATTAAAGAATTACCTTTGTATAGGTGAATTTCAGCCAAAACATGTCAAGTTTTTTATCATTTATAATTAATAAATCGGAGCTCGGTGCGGGGACACGTGGTGCCTCTCTGGGCCCTGAGGCTATTCAGGTAGTTGCAAGAAAAAAGAAGTCAAACGTATTTTCCACTCACCCTACGCATGTTTTACCTCATTTAAATGACTTATTAGACGGTCCAACTGAGCATGAATTTGCCAAATATATTGAAGGAATGCATCACGTGTATGAGACAATCGCTTGTCAAATCAAAAATACACTCGAAAAAGATTATTTCCCATTTGTCTTAGCAGGAGACCATAGTTCTGCTGGCGGAACCATCAAGGGGATAAAATATACTTATCCTCATGCCAAATTAGGTGTAGTTTGGATAGATGCCCACGCTGATTTACACACCCCTTTAACAACTCCATCAGGAAATTTACACGGTATGCCATTGGCAACTGCACTCGGCGTTGAAAATGTAGAGATGGGAAAAAATAAGGTTCCCCAAAAAACAATCGATTGTTGGAATGATTTAAAATCAAATTTTTTACAGCCTGAAAATCTTATTTACCTTGGAGTACGAGACACTGAGCTTGAAGAGAATTTTTTAATCTCTCAACTAAATATCAAAAATTATAAAGTTGAAGAGTTGACTCAGAAGGGGGTTAATGCTGTTTTAACGGAGATAGAGGAAAGACTAAAAGAGTGTGACATAATTTATGTTTCCTTTGATGTTGATTCAATGGATCCAGAGGAAACTTCATACGGTACAGGAACACCTGTTGCGAAGGGTCTTAGCATCACTCAGGCGGAATCATTGTTACTCGGATTACTTCAGAATCCAAAAACACAATTATTAGAGTTTGTCGAGGTAAATCCTTGCCTCGATAACAAAGTAAATAGAATGGCTGAGGTAGCATTTTCACTCATTGAAAAAATAACTACATCCAAGAGGTTTCAAAAATGAATCAAAAAATAAGTGATTTTATAAGAGCTCGCGCAAATTCAATTTTTGGAGAGTCAATTAACGAAAATTTAATTCAGCTCTCACCTACAAAAAAAGAGCTCAAGGGAGACATTACCCTGGTCTTATTTCCTTTTGCAAAAATATTAAAAAGTACCCCTCAAAGCGTAGGACTTCAGCTCGGGGAAATTTTGAGTGCAGAATTTCCTGAAATTGATTCTTTTGCTGTTGTCAATGGATTCTTAAATCTCACAATGCACAATAGTTATTGGATAGACCAATTAAATGGTATTTCGTCTTTGAGCCAGTATGGACGCGCCAATAAAGGTTCAAAGCCAACAATTATGGTAGAGTATTCCTCGCCAAACACCAATAAACCACTCCATCTTGGTCACCTTCGCAATATATTTTTAGGGCATTCTGTCTCTCGAATTTTGGAATTTGCAGGTCATAGAGTGGTAAAAACTCAAGTTGTAAATGATCGGGGTATTCATATTTGTAAAAGCATGGTAGCATGGGAGAAATATTCCCCAATAAATTCTTTAGGGGAACGCGAAACCCCAAAAAATACCGGCTTTAAAGGCGATAAACTCGTTGGGAAATATTATGTTGAGTTTGATAGGCACCTTAATAGTGAAGTAAAAACTATTTTGTCCAATTGGGACAATGGGCAGTTTGAAATGGATCACCAGGAGATTAAACATAAATTTCTTGAATTGTCACATGCTAAAGTTGATAAAGATGAAAAAGCACGTTTAGCAATCGATGATAAAATTAAAGATTTGGCGATAAGTCAATCATCCTTAATGAGAGAGGCCAAAGAAATGCTTATCAAATGGGAAGCTCGAGATCCTCAAACATATTTGCTTTGGACAACGATGAATGGATGGGTTTACGAAGGTTTTGATTTCACTTACAAGCGCATGGGTGTTGAATTCGATCAATTATATTACGAATCTGACACTTTTTTACTTGGGAAGGATCAGGTGTTGAAGGGCCTTGAATCAGGTGTGTTTTTTAAAAAAGAAGACGATTCAGTTTGGATTGATTTAACAGATGAAGGCCTCGACGAAAAATTGGTGTTGCGATCAGACGGAACGGCAGTTTACATGACACAAGACATCGGTACTGCTATTGAAAGGTTTGAAGATTACCCCGATTTATCAGGAATTGTCTACACCGTGGGTAATGAGCAAGATTATCATTTCAAAGTATTGTTTTTAATTCTCGACAAACTAGGTTTTTCCTGGGCAAAAAATTGTTACCACCTCTCTTACGGAATGGTTGATCTTCCTTCAGGGAAAATGAAGTCAAGAGAGGGGACTGTGGTAGATGCCGATGATTTAATGGAAGAGGTGGTAGATAAAGCCATAAAAATGACAAAAGAACGAGGTCATTTAGATGGTCTGGATGAAAAGGAAAAGGTAAATCTTTACGAACAAATTGGACTCGGTGGTCTAAAATACTATTTGATTAAAGTAGATCCCAAAAAAAGAATGCTCTTTAATCCAGAGGAATCAATTGAGTTGAACGGAAATACAGGTCCATTTTTACAATACACACATGCAAGAATTTGCTCTTTACTCAAGAAAGCAGAACCGAATCGTCAGAAGGTTCAATTTGAAGGAATTGATTTATTAGAAGAAGAAAAGGAGGTCATCAAGAATTTGATTCAATTCCCTGCGATTGTTCAAGAGGCAGCAGCTTCGTATTCACCTGCTTTATTGGCCAATTACACCTATGAATTGGTAAAATCGTTCAACCATTTTTACCAAGCTGTTAAAATTTTATCTGAAGAAAATGTGAAAACAAAGGAGATGAGATTGATGATGGCTGAATCTGTTGGTAGCGTATTAAAAGATGCACTTTATCTTATGGGCATTCATGCTCCCTCGAGGATGTGATTCGGCATCGTTTAGATAGGGGTAAATCAGGGATTCTGTTTTTAAATAAGTAATTTCTGTAGCTTCAATTTTTTTTTCCAAAAATAACTTCATCCACGATTGTTCTTACCATGGCGGATAATTCCTCCTTGAATTGGAGTCCGGTGAATTTTCCTTTTTCAATTTGTCTGAGTTTGAATTCCCATTGTCCCGTAAGTTCAGGACTTTTTAATAAATCATTTTGAATAGTATCGATTAAGTGAATGCCAGTTTCGGTAGCAATAATATTCTTTTTTTTCTTTTCTATGTACTTTCGTTTGAAAAGAGTTTCGATTATACTAGCTCTGGTGGAGGGTCTTCCGATACCATTCTCTTTCATGAGTTCTCTCATTTCCTCATTTTCCACAAGTTTTCCCGAACTTTCCATGGCTCGAAGTAAGGTTGCCTCTGTGTAATATTTCGGTGGAGAGGTTTTTCCTTTGTGAATAAAAGGTTCATGTGGACCTGTTTCGCCAACGTTAAAAAGAGGTAATATTTTATCCTCTTCATCTGTTTTATTTGAAGATGACTCATCTTTCAACTCTTCGTAAACAAATTTCCAACCTGAGTATACAAGTTGTTTTCCAGTTGCTTTAAAATTTAATTCATCAACCTTTCCTGATACCGTAGTTGTAGAAATTCTACATTCAGGATAAAAAGCTGCAATAAATCGACGCACGATGAGGTCATAAATTTTACGTTCCTCTTCGCTCAGACTATTTGGATAAATTCCCGTTGGTATGATCGCATGGTGATCCGTGATTTTTTCATCGTCGAAAATACTTTTAGATTTCGTAATTGGACTTGCAAGAATCGATGCTGTTAAGCGAGAATAATCCTTTAAACCTTTCAGAATATCATGTATTTTAGGGTGAAGGTCTTCCGACAGGTAGGTAGTGTCTACTCTCGGATAGGTAACCAATTTTTTTTCATATAAACTTTGAACGATGTTCAATGTTTCCTCAGCACTTTTTCCGAAACGCTTATTTGCATCAACTTGCAGGCCTGTTAAATCATAGAGGCGAGGATTTCCCTCTTTTCCCTCTTTTTGTTCAAAATCAATGACCTCAAAATCCTTGTTTTGTAAATATTCTAATCCTTTTTGCGCCTTCGTTTCGGATTTTAATCGATCAATTTGACAGGTAAATTCGGTATCTCGGTAAAGTGTTTTTAATTCCCAATATTCCTCAGATTTGAAGGCGTCAATTTCTTTCTGGCGTTGAACAATCATGGCAAGCGTTGGAGTTTGTACTCTGCCAACCGAAAGGGTCATTTTATCTTTCCCATATTTTTTGGTGTAAAGCCGTGTGCCGTTGATTCCCAACATCCAATCTCCCACAGCACGTGCATTTCCGGCAGCAAAAAGCGTGTCAAATTCACTGGCATCTCTTAATTTGGAAAATCCTTGCTTTATGGCTTCCTCTGTTAGAGAGGAAATCCAAAGTCTTTTCACGGGTATGGAACATTTTGCCTTAAGTAATACCCAACGTTGGATGAGTTCTCCTTCTTGTCCGGCATCACCACAATTAATAACTTCTGAGGCGGAACTGATTAGTTTTTCAATTACTTGGAATTGTTTTTTTGCTCCTTCGTCTTCTCGTAATTTGATTCCAAATTGAGCTGGAATAATCGGTAAATCTTCTAATTTCCAATATTTCCAATTGGGAAGATAATCTTCAGGATCTTTTAATGAACACAAATGGCCGAATACCCACGTGACACAATATTCCGGCCCCTCTAAGTAACCATCTCTTCGGGTTGTGGCGCCTAAAATTTGCGCCAAATCTCTTGCAACACTTGGTTTTTCAGCAATACAAAGCTTCACAACCTCAACACTTATTTCTTTTTATTTTTATTGAAATTCTCGATTCCAGTTTCAAGGAATTGTTTGAATTCATTAATATCTGGCGTATAACCAATTGATTGAACTAAATCATTTCCATCGTGGTCAATAATCGCATATAGTGGTTGTTGGAAACTTTTATAGCGCGTTATTTGTAATTCCGCCCAAACATTTCCGACCTCTTTCACATTTCCACCTATCGCTTCAGAATAACGGTGCTCACTTTCAGGCAATGGTTCGTGATCATCTACATAAAGAGAAGCAATAACCAAGCGCGTTTGTAAGGTAGATTTTATGCGCTCGTCGGCCCAAACTGTAGTTTCCATTTTCCGACAATTTTGACACGCATATCCTGTAAAATCTAACATGACTGGCAAATTTCGTTCTTTAGCGTACGCCTTTGCAATTTCCAAATCGTGAAACACCATAACAGAACCATCTCCTGACTCGTCCATATGTTCGCGATATTTTGCTGTTATTTCATCCTTTACTAATCCATTGTCGAGACCCCCGTGATTAAACATGAATTTATCTTCTGAATAGGTAGTTGGAGGGGCTATTCCACTTAATAGTTTTATGGGAGCACCAAACATTCCTGGGAGTAAATAAATGGCAAATGTCAGCGATAAAAAGGCAAACATAAATCGTGTTACTGAAATTTTTTCAATTGGAGAATCATGTGAAAACCTGATCTTCCCAAGTAAATAAAGTCCCATTACTGCGAAAATCACAAACCAAGTTCCAATGAACCATTCACGAGTAAGGATTCCCCAATGGTAGCCCAAATCTACTGCAGAAAGGAATTTTAAAGCAAAAGCAATTTCTAATAAACCCAAGCAAACCTTCACGCTATTTAACCAACCTCCCGATTGTGGGAGAGAATTTAACCAACCTGGAAAGATTGCAAACAAAGTAAAAGGGATAGCTAAGGCAAGTGAGAATCCAGTCATTCCGATTGCAGGGGTAAAATAAGATCCGCTTGTAGCAGCTTCCACTAATAAGCTTCCTATTATTGGACCAGTGCAAGAAAAAGATACCAATCCAAGCGTAAAAGCCATGAAGAAAATACCGATGAGCCCGCCTCGATCAGCTTGTTTATCCATTTTATTTACCCATGAGTTTGGAAGCTGAATTTCAA
>VGMK01000014.1 GCA_016866375.1 Bacteroidota bacterium | reverse complement strand
CCGGAGGATCTCATGAGGTTTCACTCGGATTGAATTTGAATTGCAGAAAAAAAGCTAAGAATTTTAGAAAAATTTCATGCCCCTCCTTTTAAAAAATGTAACAATATCGAATGAATCAAGTTTAAAACAATTATAACATTGTCGCAATGAAAATAAAGAACATAAGAACTCTGGGTTTTTTAGTAATCGGAACCATGCTTTTAGGTTCATGTGCCAGTAAAATTGGTAATGAAAGATCCACAGCCACCGGGTGGGAATATAATAATCCTCAAAATGGTGGATTTGAAAAAGTTGACGCCAAAGAACAAGAAACTGGTCCCGGTTTGGTTTTTGTCCAAGGGGGAACCTTCACGATGGGAAGAACTGAACAAGATGTAATGTATGATTGGAATGCATGCCCTTCAAAACATACTGTAGCTTCCTTTTACATGGATAGAACTGAAGTGACGAATTTACACTGGCAAGAATATATGAATTGGATGAAAAGGGTTTATTACAAAACATATCCTCACGTTTACAAAAAATGCCTTCCAGACACATTATCGTGGAGATCAGAATTAGGATACACAGAAAAATATGTAAATTACTACCTTCGTCACCCGGAGTACAGAGATTATCCTGTAGTCGGAGTTTCTTGGTTGCAAGCCAATGATTTTTGCAAATGGAGAACAGACCGTGTGAACGAAGCTATTTTGGTTCGAGAGGGAATCCTCAAATGGCATTTTGCAGAGATCCCAAATAACAAAGATGGAGACCTTGGAGCTGCAAATGATAAAAATTATGATAAGGAATATAGGTCGATGCCAGAAAATATGTTCAGTACTGAAAATTACTTAAATGGTAACTATACCGTGACGAATGGAGAAATCGATAAGGATGGAAGAGTAGTAAAGGGAGGATATACCGTATCGAAAAGTAAAAAAGTCCTGGATAAACCGCAACCTCGAGATCCCTATCAACTTAGAAATTATGATCCTTTGTATGGTCAAGTTGACCCAAGCACTAACGAATACACGAATTGCCCGGGCAAAAGGCCTGTGAAAATGGAAGACGGAATTATTTTGCCTAATTACAGGTTACCTACAGAGGCTGAATGGGAGTTCGCTGCTCAGGGGCTAATAGGAAACTTAGACCCGAACTCAGAAAATATTAATGATAGACGAATTTATCCGTGGGATGGTCATTATGTTAGAGATGATAGAGAGCAATTTGCAGGAGCGATTCAAGCAAATTATACACGAGGAAGGGGAGACCTCATGGGAGTGGCTGGCCAACTAAATGATGGTGCAGACATCACTTGCAGGGTCGATGACTTTTGGCCCAACGATTATGGATTATATCACATGGCTGGCAATGTGTCTGAGTGGGTCATGGACGTTTACAGACCCCTCTCATGTGAAAATACGGATGAATTTATGCCATTTAGAGGGAATGTTTACACCACGCAGCTACTTGTGCCGAACGGGCTCTATGACAAGCCCGTTAAAGCAAATGAGAATATTTATAACGTCCGCGGAATGAAAGAGTACGTTAATGAGTTTGCAAGGACCAAATACATGAACTTTGCCGCATTAAATTATCAACAGGCCCCAAACACTACCTACACATCGAATATAGCAAAACAAAGTCCAAATGGAAAACCAATTCCTTCAAACAGTATTATTAATAACAATCGTATGAATTCAAAAATTAACTCAAGGCAGGATACGTTAAAATATAGATTCAATTCACCTTCAGCTAATTTTATTTCAAACAATAAGCTATTTACGGATCAAGAAAAACTTCAGTTTGAATTTTTAGACACTCTAAATATGCTATTAGATACAGCCATTAGTTTAGAAAATCAAGGAAGAAGCATTGCAGCCTCCGCATACGTTGAGCGAGTTTTATTCAATATGGGTCTCAAAGACGTTTTCAAAGAATGTAATAAATGTCCATCTGTGGATTTAAAAGTGGATATCATTAAACCGGCGTTTAATCTTACTAACGACCCATCATATCTTGGTGTTTCTATTGATGGTAGTCAGGGAGTAGCAATGTTTAATAAAGAATACTTAGAGTTTAAATTTAAGTCCTATTTTATGGATCCGACAATTACAACATGGATAATGACACTAAGAAACGGGCTGACAGAATTTATCAACACAACCAAGGGTAGCCAGCGCTGGAGAAATGTCACAGCTGAGGAAAATGCAGGACGATTAAACTATAGAAAAGACGATTATAGAGATTATATGGATGGCGATTTGGAATCATCAATTTACTACAATAACCAACAGCGTAAAAATGAAATTAATGAGGGTAAGCGAGATGTGAAACAAGTGATGTATCAAAGTGAGCATGAAAATAAAGATTTTGACTACAAAGACATCAACTATGGTTCTGCTGGTTGGCCAACGACACTCATCTCTGATAAGTCAAGGGTTTACAAGGGCGGTTCTTGGGCTGATAAAGTTTATTGGCTCTCCTCTGGCAATAGAAGATTCCTCGATGAAGACAAGAGCTCATCCATGATTGGATTTAGGTGTGCCATGGATAAACTTGGAAGCTCAAGATCAAGTAGATATAATGATTAGACACTAAAATAAATCTTAAGCCTGGAAATCCAGGCTTTTTTATTGCATCTTTGTTTAATGGAAGAGTTGTTTGATTTATTTTACGAAACCTCTGGGGTTTGCACCGACACGAGAAACATAGTCAATAACTCCTTATTTATAGCATTAAAAGGAAGTAATTTCAATGCAAACGAGTTTGCGTCTGAGGCCATTAAAAAAGGGTCAAAATATGCTATCGTTGATGAAGAAAAATATGCAGACAATAAATGCATTTTCCTGGTTAGTGACAGTTTATTGTATCTTCAAAATTTAGCAAAGTTTCATCGATCAAAATTCAACATTCCTGTCATTGGAATCACCGGGAGTAATGGAAAAACAAGCACGAAAGAGTTAGTTAATGTTGTACTCCTTCAAAAATATAAAGTGCTTTGCACAAAAGGCAACCTAAATAATCACATTGGCGTGCCTCTCACACTTTTGCAGTTGAATGATGCGCACGAGTTAGCCATTATTGAGATGGGTGCAAATAAACCATTTGATATAGAGGAACTTTGCGCAATTGCAAATCCAAACGTGGGTATTGTGACAAATATTGGCAAGGCTCATTTGGAGGGTTTTGGTTCCTTTGAAGGAGTCTTAAAAACAAAAACTGAATTGTACCAGGCAGTCATTAAAGAAAAAGGTAAAATTGTTGTAAATTCAGATGATCCGGTATTGATAAATACCCTACAGAACAATGCAAAGATTATTTCATATGGAGAAAAAGGAGAAATAAGTGGCGCGTTAGAGGAACTGAATCCTTTCATTAAACTTAATTGGAAATACAAAACATATAGCAGTTTGAGTATTCAAACAAAAATGTTGGGCAAGTATAATTTCTATAATTTTTTGGCTGCAATTTCCTTTGGAATATTGTTCGAAATTGATCCAAAGAAAATAAATAGTGCGATAGCCAATTATGAACCCAAAAATAATCGGTCCGAAATTCAAAAAACATTAAATAATACTTTAATTATAGATTGCTACAATGCAAACCCCTCAAGTATGAGGTCTGCACTCGAAAGTTTTTCGCTCATCCAACACAAAAATAAGCTCGTCATATTGGCTGATATGAAGGAACTTGGTGATTGTTCAAAATGGGAACATAAAGAAATAATTGCGTATTGCAGGGAGCAAAATTTAACATTTTTAACGTTTGGTGATCAGTTCTTTGAAGTAAATGAAAGAGGATTCACAAATAAAGAAAAATTGATTGCCCACCTAAAAAAAATGGATCTAAAAGATTATCTTATTTTACTCAAAGGATCAAGGTCAATGCAACTAGAAGAATTAATTAAATTTCTTTAATGCAATCCGCCGTACATCATCAAAAATGACTTCAAAAACGGATCCAAATCACCATCCATAACAGCATCGACATTTGCCGTTTCGATTCCAGTACGAACATCTTTAACTAATTTGTAGGGATGCATCACATAATTTCGAATTTGTGATCCCCATTCGATTTTTTTCTTTCCTGCTTCAATTTCACTGCGTTTTTCCATTCTTTCTCTCAATTGAAGCTCATACAACTGTGAACGCAGTAACTGCATAGCTTTTTCCTTGTTGGCAAGCTGAGAACGAGACTCTGAATTCTCCACTATTATTCCGGATGGTGCGTGCCGCAAACGCACTGCAGTTTCTACCTTGTTCACATTCTGACCTCCTGCCCCTCCCGAGCGAAAAGTTTCCCAGGTTATATCTGCAGGATTGATATTAATTTCAATATTATCATCGACTAATGGATAAACATAAACAGAAACAAATGAGGTATGGCGTTTTGCATTTGAGTCGAAGGGAGAAATTCTCACCAACCGATGTACACCATTTTCTCCCTTCAAATATCCAAAGGCGAATTCTCCTTCAAATTCAAGTGATACCGTTTTTACTCCGGCAACATCTCCTTCTTGGAAATTCAGTTCGGTAATTTTAAAACCTTTTTTCTGAGCCCACATGGTATACATGCGCATGAGCATAGATGCCCAATCGCAACTTTCTGTTCCGCCTGCACCTGCGGTAATTTGAATAACTGCACTCAACGAATCCTCTTCGCTTGAAAGCATGTTTTTTAACTCTAGCTCTTCGATTTCATCTACTGTTTTTCTATACTGGGTAGATAGCTCAGACTCATCACTAACTCCCTCACGTACCAACTCCTGTAAAACCTCTAAATCTTCCACTGCTGATTTTTGACTATCAAAATTTTCAACCCAATATTTCAATCCTCGAATTACTTTGACCTGCTTTTCTGCTTTTTTCGTATCATTCCAAAAACAGGGATCTTGAGATTTCAATTCCTCCTCTTTTAATTGCATTCTTTTTTCATCGATTTTTAGAAAATTCTTTATTTTATCGAGTCTTAAGAGCAATTCCTTAAATTGTTCACTTGTCATTTTACAAAAATAAAGAAAAAACAAATTTTGTAATTGTTAGAATGCAACGCTTTCATTACATTTGTGTTGAACAATATGATTTTATGAAAATTCCAAATAACTTGAAGTACACCAAAGACCATGAATGGGTGTCGGTGGATGGAGATATCGCAATCGTAGGTATAACTGATTTTGCTCAAAGTGAATTGGGTGATATTGTGTATGTTGAAATCGAGACCATTGGGGAAACAGTTAGTCAAGAGCAAGTATTTGGATCTATTGAAGCAGTCAAGACAGTTTCTGATTTATTTATGCCGTTGTCGGGAGAAATTTTAGAATTTAATGAAAAGCTTGAATCAAATCCTGAGTTAGTCAATAGCGACCCATATGGTGAAGGGTGGATGGTAAAAGTAAAAATTTCAGACAATAAAGAAATTGAGGAGTTAATGTCGGCAGAAGACTACGGAAAACTGGTTCACTGAGTGGCATAAAAATTGATTCGAGTAAAGGATTTAGACAAAGATTATGGAAATAAAGAAAAATAAAAGTGCAGATAACAACCAAGCTCGCAGCAACTTTTTTATGATTGGTTTTTTATATGTAAGTTCACTAATTCTCGCGGGTTTTAACTTTGAAGTAAAGGATAAGCAAGGCGATTCACAAAATAATAATAGCACCGAAGAAAAAGACAAAACATTTATTTCACGTCCGAAAGAAAAAGAGCCTGAAAAAGAACCAGAAATAAAACAACAAGCACCACAGCCAATTGATCTAACTGCAGATATAATCAAAACTGAAAATAAGCCAGAAGACCTTGGGCCACCACCACCACCACCACCAGATCCGGAAACTGAAGAACTAGTTCAGGAGGACCCTGTTGAAGATTTTCCTGATGTGGAAGCACAATTTAAGGGTGGAGAAGCTGCTATGCAACGTTGGATGCAAGAAAATTTAGAATATCCAGAAATTTCTATGGAAATGGGTGAACAAGGAAAGGTTTACCTTAAATTTGTAGTGGAGAAGGATGGTATGATCACAAGTGTTGAGGTAGTTAAGGGAATTTCGCGAGATTTAGATAATGAGGCAAAAAGGTTGGTTCGAGCCATGCCGCTATGGCAACCAGGCGAGACAAGAGGATTAAAAGTTCGTTCATCTTTCACTATGCCAATCAATTTTGAATTGAACTAAAATACTCTGTTCCTATGATTAAAGGTCTGTAATAAGGGTCTTTTTTCTAATATTCATAAACATTACAAATTCCAACAAGTAGGGCATTTCTGTTCTTCAAGTGTATTTTCTAGTTGATCCTCCAACTGATAGAAGAAATTAAGTCCCGTACGAGCCTCTAACTCATGGATACTGCATACAAATTTTTTTAATGGCTCTGTAGATCCTTCATTTGGAATAATAAATGCTATGGCTTTTGACTTATTGTGCTTATAATCAATTAAGGCCTTAAAATAATAGTTAGGAATACTCACCTCATTTTTCCCAATGGTCTTGAGTCCATTCTC
This sequence comes from Bacteroidota bacterium, assembly GCA_016866375.1. Lineage (GTDB taxonomy): Bacteria > Bacteroidota > Bacteroidia > Flavobacteriales_D > Crocinitomicaceae > UBA952. The sequence goes on along the minus strand of VGMK01000014.1, from coordinate 14,252 downwards.
CAAAATTGGGCCCGTCACGACAAGAATAGAATCATAACAAATTGCCCAATCTCGAACTTTTTCTTCTAACTTTTTCCATATTCCACGGTTGAAGGCAGGAACTTGCGGGCTCATATTACTAAAAAAAAATGATTCCTCCATTACCTTTTCTGACCACTTCATATCGGCAGCAGGAGCTAAATGTCCGCGATCATAACCACTTTTGTTATAGTCAACATTTGATGCAGAACCCGTCGGAATGTCTGGATCCTCTATGAAGCGGTTTACTCTTTTTACAGTTCCTTGTGTTTCCTTTTTCGTTAATATATAGGCTACCCAAGATGCTTGCTCGTGTTTTTCATTATACACTAATGAATATCCCGAATGCTTAATTACCATTTCGTTATCTCTTAACTTGGGAAACTCCGGGTGCTTACAACTAGCGGTTAAATACTGCTGCGCATGGATTTGACTTATTAAAAAAACTACACTTAATTTAAAAAAAAACTGCCTAATTGAATTCATCGAGATGCCCTTTTTTTTCGTTTCCAACTATGCATCAATTTTAGCGTATTTTGCGTTCTTTTCGATAAACTCTCTTCTCGGTGGCACGTCATCACCCATTAGCATGGAAAAAATTTGATCGCATTCTGCTGCGTTTTCAATGGTAACTTGTCGCAAGGTTCTACTTTCGGGATTCATGGTTGTTTCCCATAATTGCTCTGCATTCATCTCCCCAAGCCCCTTGTAACGTTGTACATTGACCGAAGACTCACTTCCTGCACCTTTCATATCATTGATAAGCCTATCTCGCTGATCTTCGTTCCAGGCATACTCGGCTTTGGCTCCCTTTTTAACTTGATAAAGCGGAGGAGTCGCAATGTAGATATATCCATTTTCAATGAGTTCTTTCATATACCTAAAGAAGAACGTTAAGATCAGGGTTTCGATATGGGAGCCATCGACATCGGCATCACACATGATGATAATTTTATGGTAACGCAACTTTTCTAGGTTCAGTGCCTTTGAGTCTTCTTCTGTTCCTATCCTTACTCCTAGAGCGGTATAAATATTCTTGATTTCTTCATTCTCAAATATTTTGTGTTGCATCGCTTTTTCTACATTTAAAATTTTACCTCTTAGGGGCATTATTGCTTGAAAATGTCTGTCTCTTCCCTGCTTTGCTGTCCCTCCCGCAGAATCTCCCTCGACGAAATAAATCTCACATGCTGCAGGATCTTTCTCCGAGCAATCGGCCAACTTCCCCGGTAAACCACCACCTGCCAGAATATTTTTTCGCTGCACCATTTCTCTCGCTTTTCGGGCAGCGTGGCGCGCGCGTGCTGCAAGGATAACTTTCTCGACAATCAATCTAGCTTCGGTTGGGTGCTCTTCCAGGTAAGCAGACAACATTTCAGAAACCGCCTGACTAACAGGAGCTGTAACCTCTCTATTTCCAAGCTTTGTCTTGGTTTGCCCTTCAAATTGAGGTTCAGCAACTTTAACCGACACAACGGCGGTCAATCCTTCACGAAAGTCGTCTCCATCTATTTCAATTTTCTCTTTTGCCAACATCCCTGAATCAGTAGCATATTTTTTGAGAGTATTTGTTAATCCTCTTCTAAAACCTGAGAGATGTGTTCCACCTTCATGCGTATTTATGTTATTGACATAAGCTTGAATATTTTCAGTATATGACGTATTATATGTCATGGAAACTTCCACTGGAATTCCTTCGCGTTCGCCCTCGAAATAAATAACATCTTGAATTAGTGCTTCCCTATTTCGATCTAAATATTGTGCAAATTCCCTCAATCCCCCCTCTGAGAAATAGCGCGTAGTGGGGTGGTTTCCATCCTCATCTGAAATGCGTTTGTCTTCTAAGGTAATAGTTATTCCTTTATTCAAAAAGGCTAATTCACGCATTCTTGCCGCCAAGGTATCAAAATTGTATTCAGTCGACTCAAAAATACTAGCATCTGGCTTAAAAGTAACCTCGGTTCCAGTCTCTTCAGATTCGCCAACTACTTTAACATCGTACAATGGTTTGCCTATACTGTACTCTTGCTGAAAGACTTTCCCTTCCCGTCTAACGGTGGCTACCAAATGTTGGGAAAGTGCATTCACACAGGATACACCCACCCCATGCAACCCCCCTGAAACCTTATAGGTATCTTTATCGAACTTTCCTCCAGCATGCAGAACAGTCATAACAACCTCCAATGCCGATTTTTTCTCTTTTGAATGCATTGCCGTAGGAATACCTCGCCCGTTATCAATTACGGTTATCGAATTGTCCACGTTAATGCTTACATGAATGGCATCACAATAACCTGCCAACGCCTCATCAATCGAATTATCGACCACTTCGTAAACCAAGTGATGCAGGCCTTTTAAGCCGATATCCCCAATATACATAGCAGGCCTTTTTCTTACCGCTTCTAAGCCTTCTAATACCTGAATATTATCCGCTGAATAATTATCTTTTCTTTCCTCTGATGACATAAATTTTTAGCTTTTATTATTGTTATTTTGAGCACAACAAATATAAAAAAAACCCCTTAAAAATAAGGGGCTAAATCGGGTCTGAAACCCTTTACTTATCAACAAAATGTTAACTTTTTATCTATTTCTCAATCCACTCAATAATTGAAATATCATCGGGTTGTGTTCTTGGCGAAATTACCTTGATTAGATGACCTTGTTCATCGATAAGGTATTTTTGAAAATTCCATTGTACGTCGTTATCCTCAAGACCATTCTTTGCCTTTGTGGTAAGAAACTGGTAGACGGGGTGCATGTCATTACCTTTGACAGAAATTTTGGACATCATTGGGAATGTCACGCCATAATTTTTTTGACAGAAAGCTGATATTTGTTCATTAGATCCTGGCTCTTGTCCCATGAAATTATTTGCAGGAAATCCAATGATGACGAAATTATCGTTTTTATACTTCTGAAATAATTCCTCTAGTTTCTCATATTGGGGGGTTAATCCGCATTTTGAAGCCGTATTGACAATCATTATTTTCTTACCTTTTAAGGAGGAAAAATCAAAATTATTGCCATCAATATCCTTAACCTTAAATTGATGGATGGATTCTCTCGGGGTTTTTCTGATATCTGTACTTTTAATCATTAGGCAAGATAAAAGTGAAATGATAATTAATTTCATAATTTTTTCCTATTATAACAACTGATATCGTAAATAGTTCTTAGTATTATAGCGGAACATTTTTTGATAAATTTCGAATAACAAGACATGCGGGTAAGTGTTATTTATTTATTTCTATTGATACCTATATTTTGGTTGAATATGCTCAGTGCACAAAAATTCTCAGGAACATGGCAAGGTATTTTTGAGGAGGACAGCACTTTAAACACGAAACAATATAATGCAATTTACTTCAAATTCAATGTAATCAGTGGATTGGTAGACGCTAAATGCAAAATTGAACCCTATCAAAAAGACTATTACGGCACTTATACATTGAATGGAAACGTTGATGTGGATGACATAAATTTGAACTTTTCCAAAAAAATTAGTGAGTTGGGTGTCAATCTAGGTGAATTTTCGTTTCGTTTGAATTATTCGCCGCTTGATGGCTATCTCCGTGGCCAACTTTATAAAAAAGGGCAATCTACCTCAACTTCTCGCATTGTACTTTACAAACAAGAAATGGAATGGAAAGATACGCACCAAAAAAGCTCTCATGCATGGGTAGACCGTTTAAAAAAGGATTTGTTGAATGGCGTTTCGTCACCAGCGATTAGAAAAGAGGAATTGAAGTCGTTTGTGTTTCAACCAGTTTATTTTGACTATGATCAATACGTAATAAAAGATGAGTTCAAGAGTTATCTATCGGAGATCGTAAAAATGCTTAATAGTCATTCCGACTTGCGTTTGCGAATTACCGGACATACAGATGGAGACGGATCTAACGCCTACAATTTAACGCTATCAAAAAACCGCGCCAAATCACTCATTGATTTTTTTAATGTGTGTGGCATTGAAAAATCACGAATTGTTATTGATTTCAAGGGAGAAAACTACCCAGTAGACAGGAATGATACACAAGAGGGAAAGCAAAGAAACCGCCGTGTGAATTTTGAGTTTATTTAATTCAATTCTTTTATTTTTTCCTCCAAAAGTTTAATTTTAAACAATGCATCATTTTCTTTTTTTCTCTCAATTTCAACAACTTTCGAAGGAGCACCACTCATAAATTTTTCATTTGTTAACTTGGACTGAACACTTCGCAAAAATCCTTTTGTGTACGTCAATTCTTCTTCCATTTTCTTTCGTTCCGCAACAACGTCAATTTCGTTACTAAATGGCACATAATATTCATTTCCTTTCACTAAAAAAGAATTAGCGTGCTGGGGTTTTTCTTGAACATATTCCAAAGATAATAGGTTACCCATTTTTATAATGATTGAATCGAGCAGGCATGATTCCTCATTATTTCTTTTAACTTTTAATTCCAATCGCACTTTTGTTGCGATATTTCCAGACTTTCGAATGTTTCTTATCCCTGTAATCACCTCTTGCGCAACTTCAAACAAATCTAAGTGATCAGAAGCTAAGTTTTCAATAGCAGGCCATCGTGAAATAATGATGTCCTCACCATTCTTTCTTTGGCGTATCAAGTGCCAGAGTTCTTCCGCGAGGAAAGGCGTAAATGGATGCATAATTTGAAGTAAGTATTCAAAAAAAGAAATTGCTTGTTTTTTGGTTGATCTGTCTATGGGCTGTTCGTAGCCCGGTTTTATCATTTCAAGATACCAAGAACAAAAATCATCCCACACCAATTTATAGGTGAGCATCAATGCTTCACTGATTCTAAACTTATCGAATGCCTCATTTATTTCTTCCAACACTTTATTGAACCTCGCACGAAACCACGTTGCAGCAATCGCTGAAGATTCAGGCTGATCAAAGTCTTTTTCCTCCCAAGAGGCCAATAATCGATAGGCATTCCACACCTTGTTTGTGAAGTTTCTGCCCTGTTCGCATTGCCCGCTATCAAAAGGTAAATCATTTCCGGCAGGAGAAGAGATCAATATTCCAACCCTCACACCATCGGCTCCATATTGCTCAATTAAATCAATAGGATCTGGAGAATTACCCAAAGATTTTGACATTTTGCGGCCCAGTTTATCTCTCACTATTCCTGTATAATAGACATTTCTAAATGGTAAATTTCCTAGGTATTCATATCCTGCTATGATCATTCTTGCCACCCAAAAAAACATGATTTCTGGAGCTGTAACTAGGTCATTTGTTGGAAAATAATATTTTATTTCCTCGTTGTTAGGATTGCTTAACCCTTTAAAAACAGAAATTGGCCAAAGCCAGCTGGAAAACCACGTGTCCAAAACATCTTCATCTTGACGAAGGGTAATTTCAGCTGATTCGAGGGTTGTTTGGGCCTGAACCAAGGTTTTAGCCTCTTTTTCCGTTTTTGCCACGACAAAATCATTGATTCCGTTTCCGTAATACCAGGCAGGAATTCTATGTCCCCACCACAATTGTCTAGAAATGCACCAATCTTTTACATTTTCCATCCAATAACGATAGGTATTTTTAAATTTTTCAGGATAAAATTTAATGTTGCCGTTAATTACATTATCCAGTGCAGGTTTTGAAATTTCTTTCATGGCAACAAACCATTGCAACGAGAGTTTTGGTTCAATCACGGCATTGGTGCGTTCAGAAAATCCAACTTTGTTCAAGTGGTCTTCTGTTTTCACCAAATATCCTTTCTCTTCTAACTCTTTCTCCATCAACTTTCTCACTTCAAAACGATCCTTTCCCTCAAAATGAGCCCCGTGAGCATTTAAGGTTCCGTTTTCATTGAATACATCAATGGTTTCTAAATTGAATTTTTTACCGATTTCATAATCGTTAATATCGTGTGCAGGAGTAATTTTCAAACACCCTGTTCCGAAGGTTGGATCGACGTATTCGTCTGCAACAACTTTAACTTCACGATTTACAATAGGAACTATAACTGATTTTCCAATGAGGTGTTTATACCGGTCATCCATAGGATTGACACACACGGCAGTATCACCGAGTATTGTTTCTGGACGTGTCGTAGCGATAGTGATCCATTCGTCCGCAGAGTCCACCAGTTTATATCGGACAAAAAATAAACGTGAATTTACTTCTTTGTAGATAACCTCTTCGTCGGAAACGGCTGTTAATGCCTCAGGATCCCAATTGACCATTCGTACTCCCCTGTATATTTTACCTTTTTTATACAGATCTATAAAAACAGAAATAACAGAATCGGAGTATTCCTCATCCATTGTAAAGTGTGTTCTATTCCAATCGCAGGATGCGCCTAGCTTCTTAAGTTGCTCTAAAATGATTCCGCCATGTTTATCCTTCCATTCAAAGGCGTGCTTTAAGAACTCATCTCTAGACAAATCTACCTTAGAAATTCCTTCCAACTTGAGCTTTTGCACAACTTTGGCTTCAGTAGCTATTGACGCATGATCGGTACCAGGAACCCAACAGGCATTCTTTCCAAGCATTCGTGCTCTTCGTACTAGAACATCTTGTATGGTATTATTCAACATATGTCCCATGTGAAGCACGCCCGTAACATTCGGGGGCGGAATCACAACCGTATAGGGTTCGCGATGATCCGGAATAGAATTAAAATATCCTTTATTTATCCAGTAAGGATACCATTTACATTCTGCTTGCGCCGGTTCGTATGTTTTAGGAATTTCCATTGGCAAATTTGACGTGTAAAGATAGGTATTTCCTCTCGCTAAATTGTCAAAAAAATGAAAGTAAAAAACGAAATGAAAAATCCTGAAATTACTGTCCTTGTTCTTTAACTTTTCCTTTGATGTTAAGAACAACCGGTGACGCAAGATCTGAATTAATAGTGATTGTTTTCATCATTGATACCAAGTTTACTCACATTGTTATGATTACTACGGAGAGTAACATTTTTTAACTTTATTCACTCATAAGCACATCACGAATCGACGGATAAGTGACTGAAAGAGGAACTTCCAACTTATCTAACAAAAACCACTTGACTTGCAAGATCCCTTCCTCTTTTTGAGGTTTGCCTTTTAAATCGCCATGATAACTCATTTTGTACCATGTCGTTTTTTTAAGTACCGACTTTTCATGAGCAAAATAGGCGTGATAAGTTACTGAAACCTTGTGCTCTATCGAAAAAATTCCCGGAAGACCTGTTTCTTCTTTTACCTCGCGTAAAGCAGCATTTGTTTTCTTTTCCTTGCGTTCAATTTTCCCTTTTGGCAGATCCCATTTTTCGTTTCTAAATATCCACAACACTTTATTTTGATATTTCACCAAGCCGCCTGCTGCTTTAATAGGTGTAAAAGCTTTGAAAAACTTTTTCATGGTTTTTTTCGGATTTTCGCATACAATTTGACAATTTTGATTTGAAAGGCTGGAAATAAGTTGCTCGTAATTCACTATTGAATCGGAGTAATCGAACAAAGGGACATCTTCCAATTTGTTGGAAGTAAAGATTAGGACATTGTTATCAACGAAAACTTTATAATTTTGCTTCATGATTGACAACAAAGATAATGCTTTAAAAATCGCAGAGGTCCTTCTTAAAGTTAAAGCAGTAAAACTTCAACCCAATCAACCTTTTACCTGGGCTTCAGGCTGGAAATCCCCTATATATTGCGACAACAGAGTAACACTAAGTTATCCAAAAGAAAGAACCCACATTAGACAAGCTTTTGTTGAGGCCATTCTCAATAGATTTGGAAGACCAGATGTAATTGCTGGTGTTGCTACGGGAGGTATACCCCAAGGGGCTCTTGTGGCACAGGAACTTGGATTACCCTTTATCTACATTAGAAGTGCTTCCAAGGGACACGGTCTAGGAAACATGATAGAGGGTCACTACGAAAATGGTCAGCGCGTGGTCTTAGTTGAGGACCTCATTTCGACAGGAGGAAGTAGCTTAAAAGCAGTGGAAGTAATTCGAAATGCAAAATTGGAGGTAAAAGGTTTAGCGGCCATTTTTAGTTACGGATTTAAGGAGGCTATTGACAATTTCAAACAGGCAGAATGCCCTTTCATCACATTAACTGATTACACCATTCTAATTGAAAAAGCCTTAGGTTCGCATTACATTTCCGAAAATGACCTCACGCTCTTAGAAAACTGGCGAGAGGACCCTTCGAATTGGAAACAAGAAAAATAAATACAGGAATATGGAACTGATAAGCAACAAGGTAACCATAAGTACTGATAAGGAAACAATTAAAAACTTTTTAATTTTACCCTCTAATTTATGGCACTTATTGCCTCAAGATAAAGTGAGTGAATTCAAGTCAGATGAAAGTGGCTGTTCGTTCAAAGTGCAAGGCGGAATTGTGATATCTCTTGTAAATAACGGAACTACAGAAAACACTTTGTTGCTGAAGTCCGGCGAAAAAACACCTTTCCCATTTGAGCTAACAATACATTTGGAGGAAAATTCAGGATCAACGGAAGGATATATTGCTTTTAAGGGTGAGGTAAATATGTTTTTAAAAATGATGATAGAAAAACCACTTTCGGCGCTGTTTAATTATATGTCAGAAAAGCTCAAAGATCAATTCGAAAAGTAATTTCTTTCGTCCCGTATTCCTTAATTTTATTGCCTCGTGAAAGCTTCAAAGAGCCGTCCTTATTTACGCCAAGAATTTTACCAACAAACAATCCATCGGCATCTTCAAAAGGAGCGTCTTTATCTTTCCTGTAGAGCTTGGATTCGTATTGCTCCTTTAGCCAATTAAATTCGCAGAAGATAAAATAATTTAATTTTTCAACCAAACGAGGGATTATGCTTTTTAGGCAAAATGTTGCATTTTTTTCTTTTCTCATACTTGTCACCCCTTTCAAGTTATGATCTATTTGATTAACATTTAATCCGATACCGAAAATACTCGACGAGACGAAGTAACCAGTTAGTTGATTTTCAATTAAGAGTCCTGCAATCTTATTATTATGAACAAAAATATCATTAGGCCACTTCACTTGTGCCTCAATTCCAAAATCCTGTAAAAAAGATATTATTGCCAAACTTACACCCCAATTGAATTTAATTTGTTCGCAAACTGGCAGGTCGTCGGGATGATGAACAACGCTCATTAGAATATTTTTCCCTTTTTTTGAAAGCCAATGATTCCCTCTTTGGCCTTTTCCCTTGGTTTGAAAATCTGCCAATATTACTGCTCCATTCTGACATAAACCGTCAGAGACCAGTTTGGCAGCATAATTGTTTGTCGAGTCTACCTCGCTTAAATGTATAGTTTGGCTTCCAAAAATACCTTTCATCTGAATAGACAATTAAAATGTGTAATTCAAAATTAAAATTTATAGCGTAGATTTGCAGAATAAAAATAAAATGCCGAGAGCAAAAAAAATAAGTGAGTCAGAACTATTGTGTAAAGTAATTGTTGAGGGGATGCAGGAAAACAAAGCGAAAGAAATAGTGGTGTTAGACTTAAGAGATTTATCGATGGCCGTGTGTGATTATTTTGTGATTTGCAGTGGAGATTCAAATACTCAGGTCGAAGGCATCTGTAATTCGGTGACGCGATTTACGAGAAAGAATTTGAAAGAAAAACCTTGGCACATAGAGGGCAAGAATAATAGCGAATGGGTCTTATTGGACTACATTTCTGTTGTCGCACATATTTTTTACAAGGATGTTCGACATTTTTACCAAATTGAAGATTTGTGGTCGGATGCTAAAAGAAAATTTATACCAAATTTGGATTAACAGTTAACTAATGTCGGAAGAAAGAAAAAAGCGACCTTTTTCGATTTATTGGATTTACGCCTTTTTAGGCATAGGTTTAATTGCATTCCAATTATATTACAATTCAAGCGGTACAATTTTAATAGAAAACAAACAATCGCTTTTTACGCTCTTAGAAAATAAAGGCATCAAGGAAATAACAATCATCAATAAAAATAAAGCAGAATTTACATTGAATGACTCCGGAAAAGTTTATTTGGAAAATAAAGGTGGTGAGTTGAAGGAGATGGAGGAGGCAATAAAAAAAATTGGTACGGACAAGGAGGTGATTTTTGAGTTAGAGGATATTGGAGACTACGGAAATTTCGAGAACATTCTCGAAAAAAACAAAGCCAAATACAAAAATAGAGAACGTCCCAACTACCTTAGTATAATTTTGAGTTACCTCTTGCCGTTTGTAATCATCGTTGCAATTTGGATTTTTGTGATGCGTCGTATGTCAAGTGGTGGCGGTAGCGGAGGTGGGGCTGGCCAAATCTTCAATATTGGCAAATCAAGAGCTCAAGTATACGATAAAGGCAAGTCTACTAATGTGACTTTTGAGGACGTAGCTGGTCTTCAAGGGGCAAAAGAAGAAATTGAAGAAATTGTCGAATTTCTTAAAAACCCTAAAAAATATACAGAATTAGGAGCAAAAATTCCGAAAGGTGCACTTCTTGTTGGTCCCCCAGGTACGGGTAAAACATTACTGGCAAAAGCGGTTGCTGGAGAAGCCAAAGTGCCTTTTTTCTCGTTATCAGGATCAGACTTTGTTGAAATGTTTGTAGGAGTAGGTGCATCGCGCGTTCGAGATCTTTTTAAACAAGCAAAAGAGAAAGCCCCTTCCATAATCTTTATTGATGAAATAGACGCCATTGGTCGCGCAAGAGGGAAGAACAACGGATTTAATTCAAACGATGAGCGCGAAAATACATTAAATCAATTATTGACTGAAATGGATGGTTTTGGAACGAATTCTGGGGTAATTATTCTTGCAGCCACTAATAGAGCAGATGTACTAGATAACGCTCTGCTTCGAGCGGGCAGGTTCGATCGACAAATTTATGTGGATATGCCTGACTTAAATGAGCGTAAAGAAATTTTTCAAGTGCATTTGAAACCACTCAAACTTGACAAAGCAATAGACATAGATTTTCTCGCGAGGCAAACGCCAGGCTTCTCGGGTGCGGATATTGCTAACTTGTGTAATGAGGCAGCCTTAACAGCCGCAAGAAAGAATAAAAAAGCGGTGGAGAAACAAGACTTTTTGGATGCAGTTGACCGAATCATTGGAGGACTAGAGAAGAAAAATAAAATCATTACTAAGGAGGAAAAACGAACAATAGCTTTTCACGAATCAGGTCACGCCACAATTTCCTGGTTATTAGAGTTCGCTTATCCATTAGTAAAGGTGACTATTGTTCCTAGAGGTCAATCTTTAGGTGCAGCGTGGTATCTCCCTGAGGAAAGAAGTATTACGACCACAGATCAAATTCTTGATCAAATTTGTTCAGCATTGGGGGGCCGAGCTGCAGAGCAATTGATATTTGGTAAAATAAGTACTGGTGCGCTTTCCGATTTAGAAAAAGTTACAAAACAGGCGTATGCGATGGTTTCAATTTACGGATTGAACGACCGACTAGGGAATGTTTCATTTTACGATTCTCAAGGGCGAGATATTTTTACAAAACCCTACTCTGATGACACGGCCAAAGTAATTGACGAAGAGGTCAGTAAATTAATTGAATTTCAATACAAAAGAGCGTTGAACATTCTTTCTAACAATCGAGATAAACTAGAAATTTTAGCAGAAAGACTATTGGCAAACGAGGTCATTTTCAAGGAAGATTTGGAGGATATTTTTGGTAAAAGGCAATGGGAGGCTTTAACACCGAACGAAACTACTTCAAATGACAAAGGTTCGCAAAATATCACGGATGTATCAAACGAACAAATTGATGTTACGGTAACAGATTCAGACTTCAATTCACCGCAAGGTGAGGACACGAATAATGAAGATGAATCAAAAAAAGATGGATAATGATTCTCGTCTACCAAAGCATTGATTTGTTTCAATTCCAACAAGTTAAATTGCTTCTGAATGCCTCTGGCATTGCATTCCAAGAGAGAAATACAGTTGTATCTGCTTATAACAATTTTGGAACTTACCAATTATACGTATCTTCGCAGGACGAACAGCATGCCAAAGAATTAATTGAAAATGCCTTTACATAATCTTGCAATACGTTCAATTACAGGATTTTTCTTCGGTACTGTTATTATTTTATCGTGTTTTGCGCCTCTTCTGTGGCAAATCCTGATATATGGGTTCATAATGGTTCTTGGATTAAGAGAATTCATATCTTTTTTTAAGGCAGATAGCACCATTCAAATAGATGTCGTATCGGCTTATTTCCTACAAATTTTAATTTACGGCATTATCTCATGTACTTATTTTTTTGAAATTCGACCCGCTCTATTGTGGGTTTTTGTTCCGATAATATTTTTAGTTTTCCTTAATGAACTTTGGAGGAATATTGGGCATCCAATTTTAAATATTTCACTCTTGGTATTTGGAATTGGATATACGCTCGTACCATTTTTATTGATCATCATGCTTGGAAATTTATCAGAAGAAAAGCATTTGAATTTTCCACTTGTTTTGGGGATGTACTTACTCATATGGACCAATGATACTTTTGCCTATTTTTCAGGGAGTTTATTTGGAAAAAAAGCCCTGTTTTCGCGTATTTCACCAAAGAAAACATGGGAAGGCACCATTGGAGGTGTGTTATTCTCAATTATTGTTGGTTTAATTTTAGCTTGGACTACAAATGAATTAACTCTCACATTCTGGTTGGTATCCGCATTAATTATAGCTCCAACAGCTATTTTTGGGGACTTGTTAGAATCATTGTTCAAAAGGAGTGTAAATCTGAAAGACTCAGGATCAATTTTGCCAGGACACGGAGGAATATTAGACCGTTTTGACGCCCTCATATTCACTGTTCCATTTTATTATTTTTGGTCCTTGTTTTACCTTGAATTTATTGCATTATGAAACTCCACAGGGAAGGATATGGAATCATAATAACTGCATTGATAACCTTTGTGCTAATCAGTCTTCTAAATTATTATTTCTTATCTTGTTATCCTATTCTATTTTCTACCGGACAAGTATTACTTCTCATTTTTTTATTCTTAATCATTCAGTTTTTTAGAATACCATACCGAATCAATCCTTTCGGGGAGAACGATATTGTATGCCCTGCTGACGGGACAATAGTGGTCATTGAGGAAATTATGGAAAATGAATATTTTCACGACCGACGTATTCAAATTTCTGTTTTTATGTCGCCTTTAAATGTGCACGCGAATTATTACCCAATTAGCGGAATTGTGGATTACATCAAATACCACAAAGGACTATTTTTTGTTGCATGGCATCCTAAAAGTTCAACAGATAATGAGAGGTCAACAATTGTTATAAAAAATCAAAACGGTAATTACGTACTATTTCGACAAATTGCTGGTGCATTGGCGAGAAGAATATGTTACTACAGTGAAAAAGGACAACAAGTAAGTCAAGGTGACGAATTTGGTTTCATAAAATTTGGCTCTCGTATTGATATTTTTCTTCCCGTCGGCACGAGAATTGATGTTCAAATTGGTGATAAAGTGAAAGCAAAACTAACTCGTTTGGGAACTTTTGAATAATTCATTATCTTTACAAAAAATAGCGTCATGAAAAAATTAATTTTGTTATTTGCAATTTCGGTATTCTCTTGTTCCTTGGCAACTACCTCTTTTGCGGCAGTAAATGAAGTAGAGTTCGTTAAGAAAGATGACGACAAGAAGAAAAAGAAGAAGAAGAAAAAAGCATGTTGTGCTGCTGAAAGCAAATCGTGCTCATCAACGCAACAAAAATCTTGCTGTTCAACGAAGAAACAGTAAATCCAACTTCGGAAAAATAAAAAAGCCCATTGTAATTGGGGCTTTTTTATTTCAATAGTCTTCGAAGAATTTTACCAACATTAGATTTAGGTAACTCATCTCGAAAAACAACTTCTCGAGGTATCTTATATCCGGTTAATAATTTTCTACTTTCTGAAATAACTTCCTCCTCAGTCAGGCTTTGGTCTTTTTTCACAACGAAGGCTTTAACGTATTCTGTACCGTCTGGATTTTTCTCTCCCCGCACACCAACTTCTAATACCTTACTATTTTCGGATATTGCTTTTTCCACTTCATTTGGATAGACATTAAATCCGGAAACTAATATCATTTCTTTCTTTCTATCAACAATTTTAAAGAATCCATCTTCCTCCATCACGCCAACGTCACCTGTAAGAAAATAATCTCCGAGCATGCACTTTGCTGTTTCATCGGGTCGATTCCAGTATCCTTTCATCACTTGTGGTCCTTTAATACCAATCTCACCTGGTTCACCAACTCCAACCTCTTTTCCGTTGT
>VGMK01000013.1 GCA_016866375.1 Bacteroidota bacterium | reverse complement strand
GATAACCATCATCGGAGCATATGGTGTTTTCTTCCCGATGCACTTTGTCGGTTTGGCGGGTGCACCAAGAAGGTATTACGATTATTCAGTTTATAAAGAGTTTGATAATTCGTCATTAGAAATGATGTTGGACTTAAATGTTGTCATCACATTTTTTGCAATTTTCGCAGCTTTAGGGCAGGCCATATTTTTGTTCAATTTCTTTTATAGTATTTTCAGAGGACCTAAGGCCCCTCAAAATCCTTGGAAATCGAATACGCTCGAGTGGACCGCACCGGTAGAACATATTCATGGTAACTGGCCTGGTGAGTTGCCAACCGTTCATCGTTGGCCCTATGATTATTCAAAACCAGGGTATGAAGAAGACTTTGTTCCCCAAACAGTTCCCTTAAAAGAAGGGGAGGAAGGGCACTAGAAAAGAATAAAGGCTCCGTTTAGGAGCCTTTATCTATTTCTGTTAATATTTCATGTTTTAGTGACATCAGTTCTGTATAAAAGTCCTCACCATAGGCTCGAATTAGTGGGTCTTTTAAAAATTCCACTACTCGAACTTGCTTTAATTCGCCCAAAACGCATGCAGCCTTGCAAATTGACCATTCCTCATAATTCAAGGCTTCAAGATTTCCAAATTTTTTAACACGAATAGGATATAAGTGACAAGAGATGGGTTTGTGATGTGAACTTTTCTGATCGCGAAAAGATTGCTCGATTGCACACGAGTTCATCCCTTTTGAATTGGTAGAAACGAAGACACAGGCCCCTTCGGGCATAAGCTTGGTGTGTTTTTCACCGTTCGAGTCTTCTGTATAAAAACCATTTTGAGCGATTTCTTTTTTTGAAGCTTCACTCAAATACGGGAGAATATGTGTTAAATTTTCTTTAATACCAGTAACCTCATCCTGTGTTAGAGGTGCACCCCCGTCCCCTTCAATACAGCACGCACCTTTACACGAATTTAAATCACACACAAACTTTTTCCGAAACACTTCGCTACTAATAATTTTATCATCAATTTGAAAAAGCATAGATGCAAATTTAAAGGAATCTTTTGTGAGGACTTGCTTATTAAAAATAAAGTCGTAAATTTGTAAAAGGTTTGAAACAATAAGAGGGGACGAAAGTCCCCTCTTTTATTAATATGCTGGATAAAAAAATAATAAAATCTTTGGCAGAGGAGCGCATAAATGAGCTCAACAATGGTTTATATATTGTTGAATTGTCAGTTTCCTCCAAAAATGTGATACAAGTAGAAATCGACAAGCTTAAAGGCGGGGTTTCGGTTGAAGATTGCATTTCTGTGTCCCGAAATATTGAACATAACCTTGATAGGGATAAAGAGGATTTTGAACTGCACGTTTCATCAGCGGGCTTAGACAAACCACTTCGTCATGTTAATCAATATGCAAAGAACGTAGGCAGAGTACTTTCAGTTCTTGGAATAGACGGAAAAATGCAAGAAGGGGAATTAGTTAAAGTTATTGAAGACAGAGTGGTATTACGTGCCATGACAAAAAAACTTGACGAAAAAAAGAAAAAAAAAATACGAATGGAAGAAATTTTGGAATACCCCTTCAGTCAAATTAAAGAAGCAAAAATTGTGATATCGTTTAAATAAAAGTTTATGAATAGTCTTGAATTGGTAGACTCGTTTTCAGAGTTTAAAGAATTAAAAAATATCGATAAGCAAACAATGCAACATGTCCTGGAAGATGTTTTCAGGGCAATGTTGAAGAAAAAGTTCAATACAGACGAACACATCGATATTATAGTGAACATTGATAAGGGAGACGTACAAATATTCTTGAATAAGGAAATTGTGGATGACGGGGAAGTAGAGGACCCCAACACCGAAATTGCATATTCAGATGCAAGAAAAATAGAGCCGGACTTTGAAATAGGCGAAGAAGTAACTGAGGAATTTAAATTCGCTGATTTCGGTAGAAGAAATGTATTATCGCTCCGTCAAAATCTTATTTCTCGTATTCTAGAGCTTGAAAAAGATCACCTCTACAGAAAATACAAGGAGAGAATTGGTGAGATTGTTACCGGTGAGGTGTATCAAGTATGGAAGAAAGAAATCTTGGTAATGGACGACGATAATAATGAGTTAATCTTGCCCAAGAGTGAACAAATTCCTGCGGACTTTTTCAAAAAAGGAGAGTCTGTTCGAGCGGTTGTTTCAAAAGTAGATATGCGCAACAGTACTCCAGTTATCATTTTGTCAAGAACGGCACCTGAATTTTTGGAAAGGCTATTTGAACTTGAAGTCCCAGAGGTTTTTGACGGGTTAATTACAATAAAGAAAATTGTAAGAGAACCAGGGGAAAGAGCAAAAGTTACAGTAGAGTCTTACGACGATAGAATTGATCCCGTTGGAGCCTGTGTCGGAATGAAAGGATCAAGAATTCACGGAATTGTCCGAGAATTAAGAAATGAAAATATTGATGTTATAAATTATACATCGAATAATCAGCTATTAATACAGCGGTCATTATCCCCTGCTAAAATATCGTCGATGGAAATATTAGCGGATGAGGCAAGAGTAAAAGTATTCTTAAAACCAGACCAAGTATCTCTTGCTATCGGAAAAGGAGGACACAATATAAAACTAGCCGGAAAATTATGTGGCTACGAAATTGATGTATATCGAGATGGGGAAGTGGATATTGATGATGTTGATTTGGAGGAATTTGTAGATGAAATTGATGGTTGGATAATAGATGAATTAAAAGCAATAGGTTGTGATACTGCCAAGTCTGTCTTGGAGATAAGTTCAGAGGAACTGGTATCCCGAACAGATTTAGAAAAGGAAACAATTGACGAAGTCTTCAGAATACTGAAGGCAGAATTTGAATAAATTAAAAGAAGACGATATGGGAAAACCAATCCGTTTAGGAAAGGCAGCTGGTGAACTCAATGTGGGAATACAAACACTGGTAGATTTTCTTCAATCTAAAGGAATAAAGATTGATAAGAATCCAAATACCAAGCTAGAAGGGGATCAATTTGATTTACTGTGTCAGGAATTTGCTGCTGACCAAAACTTTAAAGAACAGGCCAAGGTTTCAACACGTAGAGAAAAACGGGAAACACTCTCCATTGATGATATTCAGATTGCCGAGCAACCTCAGGAGTCTGAGGAGGAAGAGGAAGCTGAGATCAGTGTCGAAGAAATCAAGCGCCAGATTTTTTCTTCTAGCGACCTAAGATCCAAATCGGAATCTAAAATTCAAGTGCTTGGGAAAATAAACTTAGATGCGCCTGATCAAAAAAGGGGATTCAAAAAAAAGACTGAGGATACTGTCAAGAGCGAACAAGACGATTCCATTTTTGAAGAAAATACCTTAATTCAAGAGCAAAAAACTGATCAAACACAAGAGGAAAAGGCAGTAGAAATCGAAACTATTCGCTTTCAACGCCAAGTACTTTCTGGCCCAACGGTATTGGGAAAAATTGAACTACCCGTTGAGAAACCAAAACCCCCCGTAGCGACCTCTGCGCAGGCTCCTAACGATACAAATGCAAAACGCAAGCGAAAACGAATCAAGAAAGTAGAGACAAATACAACGAATCAGCAAACTTTTCATAAATTTAATAAAGAATCTAAAGTTGAAAAACAAGAGATTTCGGAGCAAGATATTCAAAAAGAAATTAAAGAAACTTTAGCAAGACTCTCTAATCAAGGTTCTAAATCAAAAGCCTCCAAAAATAGAAGATCAAAAAGAGATTTGGTGGCTCAAAGGCGCCAAGAGGAAATGGAACTTGCCGAACTAGAGGATAAAATTCTTAAGTTGACAGAATTTGTTACAGTATCTGAGTTGGCTGCAATGATGAATGTAGCCCCAACGCAAGTTATTTCAGTTTGTATGTCCCTTGGTATCTTCGCTTCCATTAATCAGCGACTTGATGCCGAAACTATTCAAATTGTTGCGGATGAATTTGAGTTTGAAACACAATTTGTCAGTGCTGAAGTACAAGAATCCATTCAGCTCGTAGAGGATAGTGAGGAGGACTTAATATCCAGACCTCCTATTATTACAGTAATGGGACACGTCGACCACGGAAAGACATCCCTCCTGGATAAAATTCGCAATGCTAATGTTTCTGAAGGTGAGGCTGGCGGTATTACCCAACACATCGGTGCGTACTCCGTTACGTTAAAGGATGGAAGAAAAATGACCTTTTTGGATACTCCTGGTCATGAGGCGTTTACGGCTATGCGGGCCAGAGGTGCGCAGGTCACAGATGTTGCTATAATTATTGTTGCGGCTGATGACGATGTGATGCCTCAAACAAAGGAAGCAATTTCTCATGCTCAAGCGGCAAGTGTTCCAATGATTTTTGCAATTAATAAAATTGATAAACCGGGAGCCAATGTCGATCGTATAAAGGAACAACTTTCTGCTATGAATATATTGGTGGAGGACTGGGGTGGGAAATATCAAAGCCAAGAAATTTCGGCAAAACAAAATATTAATATTGATTTATTGCTCGATAAAGTATTACTAGAGGCGGAAATTCTTGACTTAAAAGCAAATCCAAATAAAAATGCCCTTGGAACAGTGATTGAATCTTCTCTAGATAAAGGGAAAGGGTATGTAACAAACATGCTCGTTGAAGCTGGGACGATGCGCGTTGGAGATGTTATTCTTGTTGGAAGATACTACGGGCGTGTAAGGGCAATGCATGACGAGCACGGTGTTGTACTAAAAGAGGCCGGTCCGGCAAAACCTGTTTCAGTTCTCGGAATTAATGGCGCACCTAGCGCAGGGGACAAATTCAATGTCTTGAATGATGAAAAGGAGGCCAAAGCAATAGCTCAAAAAAGGGAGCAACTTTACAGGGAACAAGGGTTACGTACGACAAAGCATATTACACTTGATGAAATCGGTAGACGTTTAGCCATTGGTGACTTTAAAGAACTCAATGTCATTGTGAAAGGCGATGTGGATGGATCGATTGAGGCACTTTCAGACGCGCTTTTAAATCTCTCTACAGAAGAAATCCAGGTTAATATTATCCATAAAGGGGTTGGTGCAATTACTGAGGCTGATGTCAATTTAGCGTCGGCATCTGATGCCATTATTATTGGATTCCAGGTAAGGCCGTCTCAAAGTGCAAGAAAACTAGCTGAAAGTGAGCAGATTGACATTCGCTTGTATAGTGTAATCTACAAAGCAATAGAGGAGTTGAAAGCTGCCATGGAAGGAATGTTATCACCTGATATTGAGGAGCAAATTACTGGCTCAGCAGAAATTAGAGAAACGTTCAACATTACCAAGGTGGGTACAATTGCAGGTTGTTTTGTTATGGACGGGGTCATCAAAAGATCTGCAAAGGTCCGTGTTATTCGAGATGGAATTGTCGTCCATACAGGGATTCTAGGATCCCTCAAACGCTTCAAAGACGATGTAAAAGAGGTGAAAAACAATTATGAATGTGGATTAAACATTGATAAATATAATGACATTCAAATCGGAGATGTTGTAGAGGCATTTGAAGAAGTAGAGGTAGCAAGAAAATTATAACATCCTTTGGCAAACCCATTTGAATATTAATTGTTAGCTTTGTTTTAACTAAAAATAAGAATATGTTCATTTTAGGAGTAGTAGGACCAGGTCAAATATTAATCATTGTATTGGTCATTGTATTGTTATTTTTTGGAGGCAGGAAAATTCCTGAATTAATGAGAGGATTAGGCAGGGGAGTAAAGGAGTTTAAGGATGCCTCTAAAGGAAATGAAAGCAACTCGTCCACAAAAGTTTCTCAAACAGAATCAGAAGAGGAATAATGGCTTACGGTACGATAAGTGAGATAAAGGAAGCATTGCGATCCGGAGAATCTGCTTTGTCAATAACGAAAAGCTATCTGAAACGTATCAAAGAATTTCAAAATCTTAATGCATTTATCGAAATATTTGAAGATGATGCACTTCGTCAAGCAAAAGATGTAGATGCAAAAATTGCTAACCGAACCGCTGGAAAATTGGCGGGATGTGTGGTTGCAATTAAAGACAATATTTGTTTTAAAGGCCACCGTGTTACAGCGTCTTCTAAAATTCTAGATGGATTTGAATCCTTATTTACAGCCACCGCATTACAACGATTAATTGACGAAGATGTAATTGTCATTGGCCGTTTAAATTGTGATGAGTTCGCCATGGGTAGCTCGAACGAAACATCAGTTTACGGTCCAGTAAAAAATAACCTAGACATTTCTAAAGTACCTGGGGGATCTTCAGGGGGCTCTGCTGTTGCAGCATCAGCAAAATTGTGCACTTTTTCTCTTGGAAGTGATACAGGAGGATCCATCAGACAACCTGCCTCTTGGACGAAAACGTACGGGTTTAAACCGACATATGGTCGTGTGAGTCGATATGGCCTCATTGCGTATGCTTCGTCATTTGACCAAATTGGGCCATTTACAAATTCCATTGATGACGCCGAAATTATAACAAAATTAATGTCTGGTAAAGATGATTTTGACAGCACCTCTTCCTCGAAAAACTGGGATATCAAAGTCAACGAAAAAGGCCGGCTTGCTGTTATATCTGAATATTTGCAGCATCCAGGATTAGATCCAGAGGTAAAAACAGAATTATTTTCTACGATTGCTAAATTTAAAAAAATCGGTTATACCATAAAGGAATACAACTTTCCGTTTATGGAGCAATTGGTTCCTACTTATTATATTTTATCAACAGCTGAAGCTTCTTCTAATCTGTCGCGTTTTGATGGAGTGCACTATGGCTTCAGAAGTGAAAAAGCCAATGGAGTTGAAGAAACCTATGTAAAATCGCGTTCCCAAGGTTTTGGAAAGGAGGTAAAGCGCCGAATAATGGCAGGGACATTTGTTTTATCTCATGGGTATTATGATGCATACTATGCAAAAGCCCAACAAGTAAGGCGATTGATTAAAAATAAAACAAATGAAATTCTTAATGAGTGTGATGCAATTCTTATGCCTACAACTCCAGGAACGGCATTTGAGCTGAATGCGATTTCAGATCCAATTCAAATGTATTTACAAGATATCTTTACTGTACATGCAAATTTGTCGGGAAATCCTGCTTTGAGCATACCTTGGAAACTACATTCAAATGGATTGCCTTTCGGATTGCAATTTATGGCAGAGAATTTTAACGATGGTTTCGTGTTGAACCTTTGCAAAAAACTTGAAAAGGAATTATGAGGCTTACGTTATTGTTATTATTCACACTTAATCTATTATTAGGATTCTCTCAGAAGCCAACGCGTACAGAGAAACCAGCAGATTCATTAAAAGGGGAAGCTTTTCTTAATACCGTGGAACAAAGCTTGAAATTATTTTATGATGATTACACAAATGACTTGCGCTACGATTCAATCATTACTGCATTAAAATATGAACCAGGCGAAGTTCCGTCCTTTACCGATGAACAAATTTGTGAAGGATTGCGGAAAATGAATGAAATGACCCCCTTTCAACTTGAATGCAACCAAGCCACTCTTTCTACCATTCGTTTTTTTGCCCGCGAAAGAAGAAGCTTTATTCGTATCGCAATGGGAAGGTCTGCATTGTATTTTGATATGTACCGCGAAAAATTAGCAGAATATGGTTTGCCCATTGAATTACGTTTTTTAAGTGTCATTGAAAGCGGCTTAAGGCCACAAATAAAATCTAAAGCAGGCGCATTAGGCTTATGGCAGTTTATGTATAAAACAGGGCTCTACTTTGGTCTTGAAGAAAACTCATACATTGATGAACGTATGGATCCTGAGAAGTCTACAGATGCTGCTTGTCGCTTCCTACGTCAGTTGTATGGAATTTATGGAGATTGGAATTTGGCTTTGGCAGCTTACAATGCCGGCCCAGGAAACGTAAATAAGGCTATAAGAAAGTCGGGTAATAAATCCACCTACTGGGAGGTTCGACCATACTTGCCCAAAGAAACGCAGGGATATGTACCTAACTTTATCGCAGCGGCTTATTTGATGACATACCACGCAGAACATAATATCATTCCGCTCGAAGCGAAAGTGCATAATGCAGAATTAGATACAATGTGCTTAAAGCAGCCTGTCCACATGAATACAATTTCGAAATTAATAGGTTGGGATTTAGAAGAAATAAAATTATTAAATCCTGTCTATAAAACTACCTATATCCCTAAATCAAATATTGCAAGGTGTGTAACCGGTCCCTTTAATCAGATTACATTGTTGGTTGGGTTGGAAGATTCTTTGTATCAATTAGAAAAAAATATTTATAATCCAGATCCTGTTACAATAATTCAAGGAAACGAAAATAATGTTGTTCAGACAGTGGACTCCACTCAGGCCATAGTGCAATTAAGTTCAGAAGAGGATTCATTACAAGCATCAAATAAAAATCTTCAATACTACAAAGTAAAGCCTGGAGATAATCTCAAATCAATCTCGCTTAAATTCAATGTGACCATTCAACAAATATTGGAGTGGAATGCATTGAGAACAACAAATTTATACGTTGGACAACGGTTAAAAGTGTTGAGTGACGAGGTGGTTACTCAGAATCAATCAATACCTGTTGAACAAAGCGTTACTCCCGTCAAACCGCCAACACCAAAAAAGAAATATTATACCGTCAGGTCAGGAGATAACTTTAGTAAAATTGCTCAAAAATATAATTTAACGCTTGCTCAGTTACAGAAATTAAATCCAAAGGTTAAAATCAATCGAATTCAAGTTGGTCAGAAAATTAGAGTGAAATGAGGTTTGTGTTATTTTTCTCACTTTTTTTCATAACTATGTCGTGCGGCTCATACGAATACGAGGGAATACAAGTAACAGGAGAAATTGGCGAATTATTAATTGTTGCTGAAGATGATGTTTGGAACACTCCAAAGGTTAGAGAAGCATTAGAATCAGCTTTAACGAAGGTCATAAAGCCCTACTTTCCGACCGTAAAGACTTTTAAGTTGGTTCATCGAATTCCTTCTACTTTCCGGGGTGGAATTAAAAGGCATAGAAATATACTTTTTATAAATGTGTCACCTGAATTAAACAAACCTCAAGCAGAGCTAAATTTCATTACAGACGTTTGGGCGGACAACCAATCCATTATGAAAATCAATGCACGTGATAAAAACCAACTAATTCAATTACTCAAAAGTAAAACTATTAATCAAGCCCATGATTACTATGAGGAACGTGAATGGAAACGAACCATAAAAATATTTAGGAAAGAACAAAATGATTATGTACAAGGAAAGATTAAAAAAACCTTTGGTATTGACATTCAATTGCCCGAGGAATCTCGTATAGTTACTTCAAATAAAAATTTCTTTCGAATAGAGTTTCCAATTAAGTCACGGCCTATAGAGTTCACAAATATTGGGAAACAAGAAGCTGGAATTATTCAAACAGGCGTCATGATATATCACTACGATTATAAAGAGCCTGGTCAATTAAGCTTAGAGAATTTATTGCGTGCGCGAGATACCATGTTATATTACAATGTGCCTCATGAAAATGAGGGGGAGTACATGGGAACCCAATATGTGAAAATAGTTTACCCCGAAATGACTTCCTCAACAAATGAAGACAACTCGATTAAAGGATTTGAAATGCGCGGTATGTTTCAATTTCTCGGATCTACAATACCTAAAAATGGAGGTGCTTTCTGGGCGTTCCATTTTGTTCATCCTGGAAATAAGAAAGTAATTTGCATCAGCGGATATGTCGATGCTTCACCCGTTACGAGCTGGATTCAACCTCTTCGGGAAATTCAAGCCGTTTGGAAAAGTGTCAAAATTGTATAATGCCGACCACAAAAATTTCAGCAGTTATTATTACACTCAACGAAGAACAACATATTGCAAGGTGCCTTCAATCCGTACTGCAAGTTGCTGATGAAGTCATAGTTATGGACTCACATTCGACAGACAGAACATCTGAAATTTGCAAATCCTTTAATATTAAGTTTATATCTACCGATTGGAAAGGATTTTCGGCCACTAAAAACGAAGGAAATGAATTCGCCACCCATCAATATATTCTGTCATTAGATGCGGATGAGTGCCTCGACGGGGAACTCATTACAGAGATAAAGCACCTAAAAGAGCAAGGCCTAGAGGCGGTCTATTCTGTCAATAGATTAACAAATTACTGCGGGAAATGGATTCGTTTTTCAGGGTGGAGTCCTGATTGGAAGGTCCGTTTATTTCCAAAAAATCTCGTGAAGTGGAACGACGCCATCGTTCACGAAGAACTAGAACTTCCCCAGCATATCGAAGTAGTTGCCTTAAAGGGGAGATTACTGCATTATTCCTATTCGACTACATCTCAACATCGCCAACGTGCTGATAAGTATTCCATATTGACAGCAAAAAAATATGCATCGCAAGGAAGGAAAACCACAATAGTTAGTCCGTATGTTGCAGCAATCGGGCGCTTTTTCTCCATGTATTTTATTAAAATGGGTTTTTTGGATGGAAAAGAAGGATTTCAAATTGCTTGGATAAGTGCAAAGTCTAATGCTCTTAAATACAAAGAGTTACAAAGACTCACAACTAAAAAAAATGGATAGAATAATTGTTTCGAGGGCAGATAGTATTGGTGACGTGTCGTTAACCTTGCCAATGTGTGCTTGGATCAAAGATAAATTTCCAGGGGCAACATTAGTTTTTTTAGGAAAAGAGTATACCCGTCAACTTGTTTCGATATTTAATAAAATTGATGAATTTTTAGCACTTGAAGATCTTATAGATTTACCGTTGACACAGCGACTTGAGGCAATAAAGGCCGATGCTATTTTACATGTTTTTCCATCCAGAGAAATTGCCTCACTCGCAAAAAAAGCAAGAATTCCCTTGCGTATTGGCACCTCTCATCGCGCATTTCATTTGCTGACATGCAACAAACGCATGGGTTTTACAAGAAAAAGATCCGATTTACACGAGGCACAGCTTAATTTTCACCTTCTCAAACCTCTCGGATTAACACAAATTCCTCCCATGTCAGAGGTGCAACAACTTGCGGAGAACTTTCACCCAAATAAGCAGGAACTACCCCCATTATTTAACAATATTGACTTATCGAAAACCGTTATTTTACACCCAAAATCAAAGGGAAGTGCAAAGGAATGGCCAATCAATTCATACCTTGAGTTGTGTAATGAATTGATAAAGCTGGAAATACCTGTGATTTTTACTGGAACAAATGATGAGGGAAACTTATTCCGACACTTCATTCCCAATCATTCTTTAGTGATCAACGCAACAGGGCTGCTTTCACTTGGGGAATTGATATTTCTAATCTCACAAGTGCGTGGGTTAGTTGCATGTTCTACAGGACCCTATCACATAGCTGGTTTATGCAATAGAAAAGCCGTTGGGCTTTTTTCGTCCCAGAGGCCAATGCACCCAGGAAGATGGCACGCGCTGGGAAAAAAGACCACTTGGCTGACATATGATGTGAATTGTCAGGCATGTACGAAGAAAAAGAAATGTATGTGTATTGAAAAAATTTCGGTTGCTCAAGTGTTGCAAGTACTTCTAGATGATAGTGTGAAAGGGAATCTTTCACTCGAATAATTATCTTTGTTTTAAATTGGGGTGAATGGAATATGAGTTTAAATATATCGAAGCGAAATGGCGAGAGTTTTGGACTCAAAATGAGACGTATAAGGTTACCGAAGACACTTCAAAATCAAAGTTTTATGTCTTAGATATGTTTCCCTATCCCTCTGGTGCAGGTTTGCACGTCGGTCACCCACTCGGATATATCGCATCAGACATATTTTCCAGGTATAAGAAACTCGAAGGATATAACGTTTTACACCCAATGGGTTACGACTCCTTTGGTTTGCCCGCAGAGCAATATGCTATTCAAACCGGGCAACACCCTGCAAGGACAACTGAGCAAAATATTTCACGTTACAGGGATCAGCTCGATAAAATTGGTTTTTGTTATGATTGGACGCGCGAGGTTCGAACTTCCTCTAAGGAATACTATAAATGGACACAATGGATTTTCATTCAGCTATTTAATTCATGGTATAATCCTATGTCAAATAAAGCTGAAGATATTCAGTCCTTAATAGAAATTTTCGAACAACACGGTTCGCAAGGTGTAAATTTGGAAATACTCACAGGTGATATTGAAAAAAATGTGGCTCCTTTCACTGCAAATCAGTGGAAAAGTTTGGATCAAAAAAAGCAATTGGAGATACTGATGAATTTTCGTTTGGCTTATCTTGGAGAATCCTTTGTAAACTGGTGTTCAGCATTGGGTACTGTGCTTGCCAACGATGAGGTAGTAAACGGCGTCTCCGAACGAGGAGGACATCCTGTAGAACGTAAATTGATGAAACAATGGAGCTTGCGCATAACGGCTTATGCGCAACGTCTGTTGGATGGGCTTGAGTTAATTGATTGGTCTGAAAGTATTAAAGAAACGCAACGGAATTGGATTGGGCGAAGCGAAGGGTGTTCAATTTTCTTCCCGCTAGATGCTTCGAAGGGTGGAAAATCAAAAGGCTCATCGGTGGATTATATCGAAGTTTTTACCACACGGCCAGATACAATTTTTGGCGTCGCTTTTGTCACCCTTGCCCCTGAACACGATTTGGTTTTTAAAATTACTGCTCCTTCGCAATTAGAGCAAGTGACATCTTATGTTGCAAAATCTAAAAATCGAAGTGAAAGAGAACGACAAGCAGATGTAAATACCATAAGTGGTGTTTTTACAGGAGCGTATGTTTACCACCCTTTTACCGAGGAACTCATACCCATTTGGGTTGGAGATTACGTCCTTGTGGGTTATGGTACAGGTGCTGTAATGGCAGTCCCTGCCCACGATGAAAGAGATTATAAATTTGCTAAATATTTTGAAATTCAGTTCAAGCAGGTTATTATCCCTATTGACAAAGAACATAATATAGAAAAAGAGGCTTGGACAGAGAAAGAAGGCAGGCTCACAAATTCCGATTTTTTAAATGGATTATCTGTCAAAGAGGCTATATCAAAAGCAATTTCTGAAATTTCGTATAAAAATTTTGGCAAGAGCCGAGTAAACTATCGTTTGCGTGATGCTGTTTTCGGACGTCAACGATATTGGGGGGAACCCATCCCAATTTTTTATGAAAATGAAATACCATTTGCGCTAAGCGAGAAAGATTTACCATTGAATTTACCGGAAGTGGATAAATATTTACCCACGGAGGACGGTGAACCGCCATTAGCTCGCGCTAAGAATTGGAAACATAAGAACAACTGTGAATACGAACTCTCTACAATGCCGGGGTGGGCAGGAAGTTCTTGGTATTTTTTACGCTATATGGATGCTCAAAATTCAAGAGAATTTGTAGGTAAAGGTAAAGCAGAATATTGGCAAAATGTGGATCTGTATATTGGAGGATCGGAACATGCCACCGGACACCTGCTCTATGCTCGATTTTGGAGCATGTTTCTTTTTGATCGTGGGCATATTCCATTTGACGAACCCTTCAAGAAAATGATTAACCAGGGAATGATTTTGGGCCGAAGTAGCTTCGTATATTTAATCATTGGGGAAAATAAATTTGTCTCTCATTCTTTAAAAGAGAAGTATAACTGTGTGCCCATACACGTCGATATTTCTATGGTTGATAATGATAAGTTGGATATAAAAGCATTCCGCAGATGGAGGCCAGAATATTCGGACGCTCAATTTATTTGCGAAGCCGACGGCTCATATATCTGTGGCTTTGAAATTGAAAAAATGTCAAAATCAAAATACAATGTACAAACTCCTGACGAGCTCATTGATAAATTTGGGGCAGATACACTGCGAATGTATGAGATGTTCTTGGGGCCCTTGGAACAAACCAAGCCATGGGATACCAACGGAATTACAGGAGTTCATAGCTTTTTGAAGAAATTTTGGCGTTTGTTTCACATCACCGGCGCCTTTGAAGTTACTGAGGCAGAACCAAGTAAAGAAGCGATGAGGACATTGCATAAAACAATTAAAAAGTTGCGGGATGATTTAGACCGTTTTTCCTTTAATACGGGGGTTTCGAGTTTTATGATTTGCGTGAATGAATTGTCAGACCAGAAATGTAACAGTCGACACGTTTTGGAACAATTGACAATTTTGATGGCCCCATATGCCCCTCACATTACCGAGGAAATTTGGGAAAAGCTCGGAAATGATAAAGGGTCTTTAATACGAGCATCTTATCCGTTATTCGATCAAAAATACTTGGTTGAATCGTCTTTTTTCTACCCTGTGTCGTTTAATGGTAGAATGAGATTTAAATTGAATTTACCCCTGGATTTATCTAAAGAGGAAATTCAAAAGGAAGCACTGGAAAACAAAGACACGGTCAAGTGGCTTGAAGGGAACATTCCTAAAAATGTTATCGTTGTTCCTGGAAAAATTATTAATATCGTTTTCTAATTCACTAAATGCAGAACCTCAATGGCTTTTTCAATGGGTTTAATGCCTCTAGGTAATTTATCCAAATGAGTTTTCATTTGAGCACCTCCAGCGCAAATAAGAACATCTGGTGCATCTTTTTGAAGTTTTTCAAAATAATTGAGAATGAAAGCTTCTTCGACTGCGGTCAGCCAAGATGATATGACTGCGCGGGGATTAAGTAATTTTATCGATTGGATTAAGGAATCATATGGCAGGCTTTGACCTAAGTAAAATGTGCTAAATCCGTTTTTGCGGAGTAAATATTGATAGAAGAGAAGACCTAGTTCATGCCACTCGTGCTCAGGCAAAAATAAAAGAATGGGTTGGTCATCTACCACTGGAATAGGCAAGTTATCTATTTCCGTGATTACTTTTTGGCGAATAACATTTGACATAAAATGCTCTTGAGCTGGATTAATACTTCCAACTAAAAACATAACACCAATGCGTTCCATAAATGGAACCAAATGGTTTGTGAAAGCTTTTTCTAAACCAATTTCATCTATTAGCGCCTGGAGAGTATGTGTAAACATCCTCTCATCCATCTCGATCAATGCTAAAACAAATTGTTCACCACTTGTATCAAGTACACTGACACTGTGTAAATCCCAAACCTTTTCAGCAATATCGTTTTTGGACAGTGCAGCTATTTTGGAAATTTTGATTCCATGCTTATTTAGTAAGCTGATGTTGAGCAGGAAACTTAATTCTTCGTCGCTGTATGTGCGTATCTGAGTATCTGTTCGGTCTGGAACCAACAAACCGTAGCGTTTTTCCCATATACGTAAGGTGTGCGCTTTGATTCCCGTTAGTATTTCAACGTCTCGTATTTTATAATCAGCCATGTTACCCCTTTATTAACACACAAGAAAATTTTTTGTTCGCAACTATAGCACTTTAAGGCTTAACTTTGTCTTGTGAACATTAAAACATCAGAATTTATTGTTTCAAATAAGGAGGTTTCAAAATGCCCAGCAGACGGATTACCTGAATTTGCCTTTATTGGAAGAAGTAATGTGGGTAAATCTTCATTAATCAACATGTTAACCGGAAAGAAAAACTTAGCGAAAACTTCAGGAACTCCCGGAAAAACCCAACTTATTAACCATTTTTTAATCAATAATCAATGGTATCTTGTGGACTTACCAGGTTATGGTTATGCCAAATCGGCAAGGTCAACTCGTTCCAAATGGGAAAAATTTATTGCAGAATTTTTAACACAGCGACCAACGTTACAAAATACTTTTGTTCTCTTGGATGCGCGCCTGGAGCCTCAAAAAATAGACTTGGATTTCATGATTTGGTGCGGGGAAAAGCAGTTGCCCTTTTCAATGGTCTTCACCAAAATTGATAAATTATCCAGCACTTCGCTTCAGAAAAATGTAGCTCTATACAAAAAGAAAATGCTCAATTATTGGGAAGAGATGCCCCCTGTATTCACGACTTCGAGTGAGTCGACATCAGGAAAAGAAGCGCTATTGAAATATATCAACACCATAATTAAATAGGTAAATGAATTATTCGCCAACCATTGTTACTATTGGGAATATTTCTTTCAGTTGCCGTTTACTAATAAAAGAAAAAGAAGAAAAACAGTGCGGCCTCACTTCGGCGAATTCCGTCAGTGTAACCGATGGTGCTTCTGGATCCATTCATTACCCGCTCTCCGTCCACATAACCAATCGTGCTTCGTGAACTGTTCATCACACGTTCGCCGTCTATGTATCCGATAGTGCTTCTGGAGCTGTTCATTACGCGTTCTCCGTCAAAATATCCAATAGTACTTCGCGAACTGTTCATTATGCGTTCTCCGTCAATGTATCCAATGGTACTTCGCGAACTGTTCATCACACGGCCATTTTCTATATATCCAACGGTACTTCGAGAGCCATTCATAAGGCGTTGCGCTGACAGAGAAAAGGTAAACAAACCAAACAAGAAGATAATTACTAATTTTTTCATGAGTCAATGATTTATTTTAAAGATACGCGATTTTTTATAAATCTTACAGAAATTAGTAGGATTTTAATTCAGGACATATCAATTAGCAGGAATTTCAGCACAGGGATCACGATGAGACCTCCTTATCCCTATCTTTGGAGAAATGACACACCCGCGAACGTATACATTGCCTTGGGAAGATTATGAACTTATTGACGCAGGAGGAGGAAAGAAACTTGAGCGATGGGGAAATATAATCACTATCCGACCTGAGTTACAGGCGTATTTTCAAAGTGTTCAACCGTTTACCGAGTGGAGAAAAAAGGCGCATTGGGAGTTTATTGAAACCTTAGGAACTAAAGGTAAATGGAAGGCTTTACAGCCGAATACACCGAATAAATGGCAAATTAAGTATGAAAAATTGCTTTTTAATTTGGAGCTTACGGCGTTTAAACACGTTGGAATTTTTCCAGAGCAACGAAGCAATTGGGATTGGGTGAAGGATTCACTTCAATCGGAGGAAAGAGTACTTAACCTATTTGCCTACACCGGTGCAATGTCGTGCCTGGCGCGCTGGAAAGGGGCAGAAACCACCCATGTAGATTCCGTGAAGCCTATCTTGTCATGGGCTCGTGAGAACATGGAAAGCAGTAGATTGCTCAACATTCGCTGGGTGCACGAGGACGCCTTAAAGTTTGCGCAACGGGAGGAAAAACGTGGTAATCACTACGATGTTATTGTTATGGATCCGCCAGCTTGGGGTATTGGTGCGAAAGGGGAAAAATGGAAATTAGAGGACAATGTGGATCAATTAATGAGCACCGCTGCATCTATTTTATCGCCAAAAGGTCAATTGGTGATGAATACCTACAGCCCCATGGTAACCTTCGAGCTTTTGGAGGAATTGGCCACATGTTATTTTCCAGAAAGAAATTGCGACCTTTCAGAGCTTTACATGGAGTCCACAACGGAAAAACATGTGTATTTCGGAAACTTACTTCGTGTTACAGCATAGTAGATAACCAACGACATTGCGATTAGCTTCTAGGAATAATAACGCTTTGGCTGTTTGGGTTTTTGTATTGAGGTTATGTCCTTCCCCTCCGTTCTCAAGGAAGTCGACTTACCCTCTCCCCTTGAGGGGAGATTGAGTCTGATGAATCTGATGAGTATCAAACTCCGTCAGAGAGGGGTGAAAATATAAAAGCAAGTTTGTTTCATGTCACCCTCCTCGGTCCTCCCTCGCAGGGAGGAAGAAAAATGTCCTCCCCCTTTGAAGGGGGATAAAGGGGGATGATAAAATTGCTTGCTATCAACAATAATTTTTCTTATATTTAAATTTGTACTCAAATAATTATTACAATATTAATCTCAAAGAATTTGCTCGTGAATTAAGAACTCAAACCGTTTCTAAAGCTGAAAAATTTATTTGGAAAGCCGTTCTTTCGAGAAAACAAATAGGGGAGCGATTTTTAAGACAAAGACCCATTGACCAATTTATCGTTGATTTCTTTGCTCCAAAGCTTGGATTAATAATAGAAATTGAGGGTTCATCACATAAAAATAAAGCAGATTACGACTTCTACCGTCAACAAAAACTGGAAGGTCTAGGATATGTCTTCTTAAGATTTAGAGAAGGGGAAGTAATCCAAAATATTAGGGCGGTTAAAGAACGTATTGATTATGCTATTTTTTGTTTGAAAGAAAAATGGCCTCCCACTTTGCCTGTCGACCGAGGTGGAAAGGGGAAATGAGGTCTGATGAGTATCAAACTCCGTCAAGATAGGGGCGACATTATTTCTAGCTTCTAGATTCTCCTCCCCCCCGATCCCCCTCTAAAGGGGGAAGGAAATGTGGGATTACTCCCTGCGCTCGTGAGCCCAAATTGGTGTTGCTTCAAATCCACTAAAAACTAAGCTGCTTCGCAACTTTATAACTTTTTTGTTTTTATCATTTGAAAAAGCAAGCTTTAGACATTCTTTAAACAAAAAAGCCAGCCTTACGGCTAGCTTTTAGTGGATTTGGCGGAGAGAGAGGGATTCGAACCCTCGATAAGCTTTAGACCTATACACACTTTCCAGGCGTGCTCCTTCAACCACTCGGACACCTCTCCGAACTATTTTTAGATTGAAATAATCTAATTTGAAAAAGAAAAGCAAAAATAAGACATTGTCCCCAAAAAACGAAAGAAGTTCTCCATTAAGTAAAATTAATCCCACAGAGTTTTTTCCTGCATACGAGTACTATGCAATAGTAAATTTGTTTTTTTGATTAAAAACGAGTAAATTTGTTACTCAATGTTAGATGCTTTAATTACATCAAAGACGAGAATTCGATTGTTGGTGAAGTTTTTTCTCAATCCAACGATGAAAGCCTATTTGCGTCAATTATCGAAAGAATTTGGGGAGAGCACGAATGCAGTACGTGTTGAATTGAACAGGTTAACCGAGGCAGGAATTCTTGAAAGTGAAGCCGTTGGCAATGTGGTGAAGTATAAAGCAAAGCAGTCACACCCTTTGTTTCCTGAAATCAGAAGTATCGTATCAAAAATGACAGGTTTAGATTCCATCATCGAATGGGTAATTCAACGATTAGGGGATGTGGAAAACACTTATTTAATTGGAGACTATGCTAAAGGACAAGACTCGGGAATTATAGATGTTATTTTGGTCGGAAAGGTAGATAAAGCATATTTAACAGAATTAATTGAAAAAGCAGAAGATTTAGTGCAACGAAAAATTCGTTACCTGGTAATGAATCAAGAGGAGTTAGAGCACTATAAAAAACAAAGTAAAGAACCGATTTTGTTGCTCTGGAGCAAGAATTAATTGGTTTTTTGACATACACTACCTACTACTCACCGCAGCATTTTTGAAAAAATGACTGTGACTGAGAATGGCGAAGCCGTAAGAAAAAGCAAGTGCAAGCAAGGCAAAATTTCACGATTACCGAAGCCCATCGAACTGCGCATAATGGTCATCCATCTGCTGTGGTTTGGTTGTATGGATTATCAAGTTCGGGTAAATCCACGATTGCCAATGCCTTGGAGAAACGGCTTTTTGAAATGGGTAACCATACCTATTGCTTGGATGGCGACAACATGCGACAAGGCCTGAACAAAGATTTGGGTTTCTCGGCTCTTGACCGCTTGGAAAATGTTCGGCGTGTAGCTGAGGTGGCTAAACTCATGGCAGATGCAGGGATGATAGTGATAGTTTCCTTAATTACACCGTACCAAGAACATCGTTCCATGGCGATGGAGATATTGAAAAATGAACGATTTTTGGACGTTTATCTAGAATGTGACTTGTCAACTTGCGAACGACGTGATTCAAAAGGACTTTACAAAAAAGCACGTGCGGGAGAAATCTCCAATTTTACCGGGATTTCAGACCCATTTGAAGTGCCAACAGCAGAAGCGTTTCGAGTAAACACGTCAAAATACGATGTGAATGAATGTGTGATAAGGATTGCGGAGGAATTAAGATTAAGGCTTAAGAATTAGGTCTAAGATTTAAGCCCTCCTCAGATCTCAACCCTCAGACTTAACCCTCAGACTCAAAAATGAAAGACTCAAAAATGAAAGACTCCTGGACTGAAATAATCTCCCCGAAGCGTTCCTTACTCGACATTAATCTTAAAGAGTTGTGGCGTTACCGCGATTTGATCATGTTGTTTGTTAGAAGAGATTTTGTTTCGCAGTATAAGCAAACGATTCTAGGACCAATTTGGCTTTTTGTACAGCCTTTATTTACAACGCTTACCTTTTTCTTTGTGTTCAATCAAATTGCAAAAATTCCTACGGATAACATTGATCCAATTTTGTTCTACCTTTCTGGAATTACACTTTGGAACTACTTCTCTGATTGCTTCAATAAAACATCCAATACCTTTGTTGCGAATGCCGGAATTTTCGGAAAAGTCTATTTCCCTCGATTAGCAACGCCGATTTCAATTGTGATCTCGAACCTCATCAAGTTAGGTATTCAAGTTTTGCTATTCTTGGCGATAATGGTTTATCAGATAGTTACAAAAGACATCCAAGTAAATGTGAATATGCACATTTTAATTCTTCCGTATTTAATTCTCTTGATGGCAGTTATGGGCCTAGGCTTGGGAATTATATTCTCGGCACTCACAACCAAATACCGCGATTTAAGTTTCTTATTGACCTTTGGAATTCAGCTCTTGATGTACGCTACTCCTATAATCTATCCCTTAAGCTATACAAGTGGAAAATTACATGCGATAATCAGTATGAACCCACTTACACCCATCATGGAAAGTTTCCGCTATGCCTTTTTCAGTATCGGTTCTTTTGATTGGAGCGGTTTGGCTTATACCAGCATTTTTAGTTTCGGCGTTCTGTTTTTAGGAATCATTATCTTCAACCAAGTCGAGAAAAGTTTTATGGATACGGTTTAATCAAGGACTAATATTAAGGCTCAAGGATTGAGAAATTTTTTAAACCTCAACCCTAATACTGAACCCTCAACCTCAATGGAAGTAATCAAAGTCGAAAACCTTTATAAACAATACCGCCTAGGGCAGGTAAGTACCGGCTCTATTGCCCATGACTTAAATCGATGGTGGCATACTGTGCGGGGAAAAGA
>VGMK01000012.1 GCA_016866375.1 Bacteroidota bacterium | reverse complement strand
ATTTTGAGAAAATAAGGGAGGAAGAACTTGGGAAAAGGTTGAAATT
Source organism: Bacteroidota bacterium (assembly GCA_016866375.1). Lineage (GTDB taxonomy): Bacteria > Bacteroidota > Bacteroidia > Flavobacteriales_D > Crocinitomicaceae > UBA952. The sequence continues at coordinate 21,279 of VGMK01000012.1, read as the reverse complement.
ACAACCTCATGAAGTTACACATCAACTAAAGGAATTGGTTCGATACGGAGTATTAGATATTCAATGGAGAACTGATTTACCCACACTTACATTCATACGTGAACGTATCTTGGACAATGATTTCACATTACCATATGCCTTGTACAAAGAGCGGAAATTAGATGCTGAGCAACGCATAAGGTCCGTGCTTGATTTTTTGGAGCGTGAGGAGTGTCGATCGAAAATTATTTTGCACTATTTTGGGCAATTGGTTGAAAATTGTGGTATTTGCGACATCTGCTCACGGAGTATCCCGAATATGGTAAAGGAAAAAATTTTATTGTTTTTAGAATCTGAACATTCGGTATTTGAGATTTGTGTTTTTTTCAAACTGGATGAAAATGTGGTCAATTCTGTGCTGCGTTCAATGATAAAAGAAGAAATGGTTCGGTACACTGGAACCGGATACAAAGCCATATAATACTCTTTATGTTTTCACTAAATTTTCATAAGTATCCCTTCGTTTTTCTAACGATCTTTTTTTGTCTTGGGCTTTGGTTCGGGACTTATTACTTTGAATGGGGGCTTGCTTTAACTTTTAGTTTAAGTACTTTACTCTTACTTCTTTTTGATTTGAACTTCAGGGAAACTCTCGGGGATTATATTTCAAAACTTTTAATCCCGGGATTATTTTTTTCTATGGGTTATTGGAGCATGTACCTTGCGGAATATAACCCGAATCCAATAGAGCGCGTATGTAATGAGCCCGTAACCATAGAGTTCAGTATTGAAGAATTATCCAATTCCTCCTCAGATTCATACACAAAAGGTATTGGAAAAGTGCATCAGGTCAAAACTCATTCTGAAATTTTCAAAACCGATGAAAAGTTTTTATTTTTTATTGATACGGCAACGAATTATAGAGAAGGAGATCGACTTGTAGCTACAACGCAATTTACTCAAATTGAGAATAAAGGTAATCCGGGAGAATTCGATCAAAAACAATTTTGGAAGAATCAGAAAATATCCATCACAACATACATCAGTCATCAAGATGTGAAATGGATTGATTACAAAGAACCTCCCATTTTAGCGTTGTTACTTGTTGATTTTCGACAATATTTGAGTACTGTTCTTTCAGAAAGTTTAAATGGCCAGGAACTTGCACTTGCGCAGGCCCTAATTTTAGGTGATAAATCATTACTTAATAAAGAAACCAAGTCTTCTTTTGCATCCACAGGTGCTTTACACGTATTGGCTGTTTCTGGAATGCACATTGCATTAATTCTCGAACTTTTTCTATTTATCAGTTCTTTTTTTTACCGTATTATTTCAAAGCACAAAGCCACACTCTTTATTGTAAGTTTATTGTGGATTTATGCACTTTTAACGGGTTTTTCACCGAGTGTTCTGCGTGCCGTCTTTACTTTTAGTATGTTGGCTATTGCACAGCTTTCAGGAAATCAATATAAACCGATAAATATTTTATTTTTCACCGCTTTAGTATTGTTGGTAATTGAACCGCATTTCTTTTTCGATATTGGGTTTCAATTAAGTTACTTGGCAATGTTAGGTATCTACCTTACCTATGAGCCTATTTGCGCTTGGTTCAAACCAAAAAATAAGATAATTAACTTTTTTTGGAAAGGAATTGCGGTTGGCTTTTCAGCACAGGTAATGACGATTCCTTTAATGCTATATTACTTTCACCAATTTCCTAATTATTTTATTTTGAGCAATTTGATTTTATTGGTTTTATCAGGTGTTATTTTAGGTGCCGGATTAATTTTGTTTATCACCTGGAAAATCCCCATCGTTAATCAGTTCAACATTGGTATTTTGTTTATTTCTTTATGGTTGAGTCTGGTTTCTTTAGCCTGGATCGAGGATCTTCCGGGTGCTGTGGCGTATGGGTTTGAATTTCCATTTTTGATGGTGCCAATCACAACTGTAAGTCTCTACTTCATGATTTCTCATATTGCATTTCCAAAAATATGGCCTCTTGCTACCCTGCTTTTCACTCTTTCATTAAGTTGGATAGTACTTTTGCGTTGGAATAATTTATCTTCAGACCATCTTGTTGTTTTTAATCATTCCAAACTAACTTTTGCCATTAAACAAGATGATAACATTCATTGCTTTATCGATGGAGGACCAAACGAAATTAAAAAAGTGACATTTCTTCTCGACGCTTACAAAACATGTTATCCCGGGGAATTGGTATTCCACAGCATAAAAAATCAAAATGGTTCTCTTATACAAGGCCGTGACACGTTAATATGGGAAACACGGAAAGGAGAGAAAACTCTCCAATGGAAAAACCATAACATTCGTATTCAATACTCTGCCACAGGAAAAACTCATGGATTCGATCTATTTATGCCTTGGATTGAAGACACAAAGAGCTTAAAGAATGGGGCAGTATTTTATTACTAAGGCAATTTAATAATGAGAAAAAATGTCAAGCCAGTAAGCAGTAAAGAGGCGGTAATATTGCCCATTGCATACAGATAATTACCCCCCTGAATAAGTTCGACATTTTCCATAGAAAAGGTACTGAATGTTGAGAATCCTCCGCAGATGCCCACAGCAAAAAAAGACCAATACCATTCGTTCTTTCCAAATTTTAGGCTCAGCCAAACAAATAAACCCAAAAAAACAGAGGCAAGAATATTGGTTAAAAGTGTTGCCAATGGGAAGTTCTCAAATTTCAAGAAATTAGCCTTACTTAGACCGAATCGCATTAAGCTACCAATTCCACCACCCACAAAAACTAAAAGCCATGTCATAGACTTTTCCATTTTGAAAAAATAAATTTATTTAATAAAAATGCGATAAAAAAACCTAAAAATGCTCCTGCTAGAATATCACTTAGGTAATGAACACCTAAATAAATTCTACTATACATAACCGCCAAGACGATGAAAAGCATCAGAAAAATTATCCATTTTTGTTTTTTGTAGAATAATGGAAAAACAAGTGTGAAAAGCGCCATCATGTTTGCAGCATGGGACGACACAAATCCGTATTTACCGCCGTAATAAATTTCCCCGTTTGCAGCTGTATGTAAATGAAGTTTTTCTCGCAGTTCCGTATGATGAGACGGTCTGTATCGCTCAAAGACTTCCTTAAACGCATGGACACTTAATTGATCAACTATAAATATTGTTATTACGACCATCAGAAAAAATTGAAGTGCAAATTTGGGTGTATGATTTCTTTGTATGAAATAAAGCAGGAATACATACATGGGTATCATTGATAAAGGTTGACTTATGAACCACATGACTTCATCGAGAAAGGGGTGATTCCAGCCATTTATCGCTAGAACAATTTCTTGGTCTATTTTTTCAAGCCAAACCATCAGCATTTAAATATTTCCAGATAAGGTCCTTTAATTCTACTAACCCTTGTTGTGCCACAGAGGATATGAATACATAGGGAATGTTTGGTATTTCCTTTTTTAAAGAATTTATAAGTTCAGCGTCGAGCATATCCGACTTTGTGATTGCTAAAATTCGTTCTTTATGAAGCAGTTCAGGGTTATACAATTTCAATTCATTCAACAGAATTTTATACTCCACGCTTATGTTGTTTGCATCTGCCGGTATCATAAAAAGTAGGAGTGAATTCCTTTCTATATGACGCAAGAATCGCAGTCCAAGGCCCTTACCGCTATGCGCACCTTCAATAATCCCTGGAATATCCGCCATTACAAAAGAGCGATGGTCACGGTAAGAGACCATGCCTAAATTTGGTCGAAGTGTTGTGAATGGGTAGTCACCAATTTCTGGTTTTGCTGCTGAAATAACCGAAAGAAGTGTGCTTTTACCTGCGTTTGGTAAACCAACAAGACCGACATCTGCTAGAAGCTTTAATTCCAATACTTTCCAACTTTCTTCACCAGGTTCTCCAGGTTGTGCGTAGCGAGGAGTTTGGTTTGTTGAAGATTTGAAATGATTATTACCAAGACCACCTCTACCGCCCTTTTGAATAATTTTCTCTTCGCCATGCTCAGTAATTTCGAAAAGGATTTCACCAGTTTCTGGGTCTTTTGCGAGCGTTCCAAGCGGTACCTCTATGAACACATCGTCTCCCTGCGAACCGGTTTTTAAATTACCGCTTCCGTGTGCTCCGTGACCGGCTTTAATATGTTTTTGAAATTTTAGGTGAAGCAGGGTCCAAAGTTGTTGATTACCGCGAATAATTACATGTCCTCCCCTTCCACCATCACCACCGTCTGGGCCACCTTTTGGGATATATTTTTCCCGGCGAAAGTGGCTTGAACCGCCTCCCCCATTTCCCGAGGTACAGTGTATCTTTACATAGTCGACAAAATTGTCAGAGGCCATAAATAGCTTATCCTTTCTTTTTAATTTTTTGCGTCTATCGCGGAGAAAAGGCGTGAAGTGATGTCATCAATAGCACCTATTCCATCTATGGGTATAAACTTACCTTGTTGTGAGTAATAGTCTTTTACTGGAGCTGTTTCATTATTATAGACGCGGATTCTATTCTCGATAATTGCGGGATCTGCGTCATCTACTCTGCCGCTTACTTCAGAACGCTTCAATAGTCTCATTTTTAATTCATCCTCCCCAACCTCTAGAGCGAGCATGAGCGTAATGCTTGTGTTTTGTGAACTTAAAAAGTCATCGAGGGCTTTTGCTTGGGCGTTGGTTCGGGGGAAACCGTCAAAGATAAATCCTTTCGGATTCTCATATTTCAGTACCTCTGAACGAAGTAAATCAATCGTGAGGGAATCAGGAACTAATTGGCCTTTACTCATGTAACTTTGAGCCAGTTTACCAAGTTCGGTTTCTTCTTTAATGTTGGAACGAAAAATATCACCTGTGGAAAGGTGGACTAAATTATATTTACCTGTCAAGCGCTCAGACTGGGTTCCTTTTCCTGAGCCTGGGGGTCCAAATAGCACGATATTTAACATTTTATTCGGGTATTAATTCATAAATATCTCGGAGATTTCTGCCTTTCTCATTGTAGTCTAGTCCATAACCGACAACAAATTTATTGGGAATATCGAATCCTATGTACTTTGGCTTAAATTTTCCTAAAAAAGCATCAGATTTAAAGAGCAGCGAGCAAATCTCAATGCTCTCTGGAAATTTTTGTTGCAATAAAAATATTATTTTATCCATTGTCAGACCAGTATCAACAATATCTTCTACAATCACAACATGTTTGTGTTTCATATCTGAAGATAATCCAATCAGTTCATCAACTTTTCCCTTACTTTCTGTGCCTTCATATGAACTTACCTTTACAAAAGAGAGCTCAACCAACCCGTTAAAATCTTTTGCTAAATCTGCGGCAAACATAAACGAACCGTTTAAAATGCACAACAAGACCAATTCCTTATCAGCATAATCTTTTTGAAGGACGTTCGCCAATTCCTTGATTCTACGGAGAATAATTTCCTCATTCAAATAAAGTGAAAACTTTTTATCAATTAGGGTAACTTGCTTTTCCATAATGCATTGCAAAAATACGATTTTCCAAAATTTATTCAAAAGCACTATTGCATCAGTAGCTGCACATTAGTTTTGGAGTATATTTGTTACATGAAAAAACACTGGCACGGAGGAAACACTAAGGTCGGCGTCCTTGGAGGTGGACAGCTTGGCAGAATGATGATCCAATCCGCCATTAATCTGGACATTCAAATTCATTGTCTTGATCCGGATCCAAATGCCCCATGTTCGGCAATAGCAAACTCGTTTACATGCGGGAGTTTGAATGATTTTGATACCGTATTGGCATTTGGTTCCGATAAAGATGTTATAACCGTTGAAATTGAAAATGTGAATATTGAGGCCCTAAAAGTGCTTCAATCAGAGGGTAAAAAAGTATTCCCACAACCCGGAATTTTGGAAATTATTAAAGATAAAGGGCTTCAAAAACAATTTTATTTAGACCACTCCTTACCAACGGCCTCATTCCAATTTATTGATTCTTTGGCGGATGCGAGGGGGATTGAATTTCCCTTTGTTCACAAACTTCGCACGGGAGGTTACGATGGGAAAGGAGTAAATGTTATTCGAAAGGCTCAAGAGTTAGAAAGTAGTTTTGATGCTCCGTCAATCATTGAAGATTTAGTCCCCTTAAAGAAGGAACTTTCGTCAATTGTTGCACGAAATGAAAATGGCGATATTTCTGTTTTTCCCTTGGTAGAATGTGAATTTGATTCCGAGGCGAATTTGGTATCTTTTTTATTTTCGCCAGCAAATGTCAGCGTTGAAGTTGAGATAAAATCTGCTGAAATTGCAAAAAATGTGGTGGAAAAATTGGGAATGGTTGGTTTGCTTGCAGTGGAATTTTTTTTAACGGAAGATGATAATTTAGTAATCAATGAAATAGCGCCTAGACCTCACAACTCAGGGCATCATACCATAGAGTGTTGTATGGTGAGTCAATTTGAACAGCACCTGCGTGCTATTTTAAATTTACCTTTAGGTGACACCGCGTTAATTAGGTGCGGGGCCATGCTAAACTTGACTGGTGAAAAAGGTTTTGAGGGGCCGGTTCATTACGAAGGACTGGAGGATATCTTAAAAATACCAGGGCTTTATGCTCATTTGTACGGCAAAAAAATCTCTAAACCGTTCAGAAAAATGGGACACCTTACCATAACTGGTGAGTCAATTGACGAGGTTCGGGAGTTGGCAATAAAGGTTAAAAAAAGATTACGTGTGATTTCAACCTAGTTTATAATCTTCACGAACACAACGCTCAATGATTTTTGCACTGTTAAGTGCCAGAGGAATACCACCACCGGGATGAACCGTAACTCCGGCAAAATAGAGCCCTTTCAATTGTTTTGAAAAATTCGGATGCCTGTAAAATGCAGAAAAAGAAGAGTTACTAGAATTCCCATAGATGGAGCCTTGTTTTCCAAAATATTGTTGTTCTATTTTTCTTGGATCAGAAAATTCCTCCTCCTCAATATGATCCTCCATATTTATTTTTAGGATTTTATTCACTTGATGAATTATATTTTTTCTTGTTCTTATTCTAATTTCATCCCAATCTTGGCCTTCATCAATTGGTGCATTGACCATAACAAACCAATTTTCGCCATAGGGCGGGGCATCTCCCTTCTCCTCCTTGGAGGTAATATGTATGTAAATGGTGGGGTCATCAGTCAATGTTTTTTTTGTAAAAAGACACTCAAATTCTTCAGAATAGTCTTCGGAGAAAATAATATTGTGAACACCTAGCTTGTCAACCTTAGTTTTAACTCCCCAATAAAATACAAGTGCAGAAGTAGATTTTTCCTGATTTAATATGTTAGAAGGTGCTTTAACTGTTGGCAATAGTCTCTCATAAGTAAAGTGAACGTCCATGTTACTCACCACAATATCCGCATCGTAAGTATTTAAATCAGTGGCAACACCTGACACTCGATTTTGAGTAACCCGGATTTCATTTACCTTTTCAGAAAAATGAAATTTTACGCCCATATTTTTGCAGGCTTCATATGTTTGTTTGGTAATTTCCACCATTCCCCCAACGGGCATTGCAGGCCCTATGTTCAACTCGAGGTGTGATATAATATTTAGCATTCCAGGCGACTTGAACGGAGAACTTCCGTTGTATGTGGCAAAGCGATTAAATAATTGAACGGTCTTCGGATTTTTGAAATGATGCACATTGTGCTTGTTCATAGTGCGAATCAACCCGTAGAAAGGTATTCTTCGAATTGCAGAAAGAAGTTTAAGATTGAATAGGTGTTTAGGGCGGTGTAAACTTATCTCAATAAAAACAGGCTTGACGGCTTCGTAGTTTTTTTTGACACGATTTAGATAACGCCTTATACTTTTTTCAGATTCACCAAATTGAGCTGTAAATACCTCTACTAGCTCTTGTTGATTGACTGGCAGTGTCGCAGAAAAACCATCGGCATAAAAATAACGACAAGATTCTTTAAGTTGTCGGAAAGGAAAATTTTCTTGGCCAGCCAATTGAAGTAATTCATTCATCAAGTCAGGTTCCGTAAAAACAGACGGCCCCATGTCGAATCTATATTTCCCTAACCATTTTGAATTGATTTTGCCACCAGGAAAAGGGTTGGACTCAAAAACAACAACTTCTAGACCCAATTTTTTTAGACGAAGTGCTGTAGCTAAGCCCCCTATTCCCGATCCAATGACTACTACTTTCATTTTACAAATTTAACGAAACAAAAACAACCCAACTCTTAAAAAGGTTGCTTTGTATCCAAATGCCATTTATCCTTGTGAAAGCCACTACTGACAAGAGATTAAGGGCGTTTTATCAACAAAGTAGGCATTTTTTCAACAATTTTGATTTTTTTTAGGCAATCCTTGAACCAATCATAGATATTCAGATATATTTGTTCGATAAATAAATTTATTAACTCATTTAAAAAACACATTATGAACAAAACAGAATTAATCGACGCAATCGCAGCGCACTCCGGATTATCTAAAGCTGATTCGAAAAGAGCATTAGATGCATTCGTAGGTGCAACAACTGCGGCATTGAAAAAAGGCAACAAAATTTCTTTGGTTGGATTTGGATCTTTTGATATTACTAAAAGACAAGCACGAAACGGTCGTAACCCGAAAACTGGTGCTGTAATTAAAATTGCTGCGAAGAAAAGTGTTAGATTTAAAGCTGGTTCTGAGCTTTCCTCTAGCGTAAACTAATCAATTAGTTTATGCATTGAAAAGGTTGTCGATTACGGCAACCTTTTTTTATTTCATAACTTTGTATAAATGAAAGAAGAAACTAACAGTAGAAAACAATTTTCTGAGTCGCTTAAGTGTTTACAATCGTTCATTGAATCTAACCCTTTTGTAAAAATTGAGTTAGCAATTGATTGGATGAGTCAGAGTATTGCTAATGGCAACAAAATAATCAGTTGTGGAAATGGCGGGTCAATGTGCGACGCCATGCATTTTGCAGAGGAGTTGAGCGGTAGATATCGCAATGACCGACCTTCGCTTGCCGCCATCTCCATCTCGGATCCTTCGCATTTAACATGTGTTGCAAACGATTACGGATTTGAGTTTATTTTTTCGCGATTTGTTGAAGGAATAGGAAAAGAAGGCGATGTTTTACTCGGTATTTCTACCTCTGGAAATTCTCAAAATGTTATTAATGCCGTTGAGAAAGCCAAAGAAAAAGGAATGAAAACGATTGTCCTCACCGGTAAAAATGGTGGAAAATTATCTCAACTGGCAGACTTAGAAATAAGGGCTCCCTATTCGGAATATGCTGATCGCGCCCAAGAAATTCATATTAAAATCATTCATGCCTTGATTATGGGCATTGAGAAAAATCTTGGATTTTAGAAGTATTGCGTTCGCTATTGATTTGTTGCCAATTTACTTTTCCTGTAGCCGTAGCAAAAATAAAATATTAGTCCAATAAGTAACCAAACGAAAAACCATTTCCAATTCGACCAAGCCATTCCTGTTAATAAGTAACAACAAGATACTAATCCGAGCAAAGGAATTAGAGAATATTCTTTAACAAATGACAGCACCGTCATAAGTGCACAGACAACAAAAAATATGATCATGGGAATTTTTGTTTCCATATTTTCTTGTGTTACGTTCAATTGATTTTTAAAATACTCGGGATATTGGAAAATCAAAAATCCAAAGACAGAAAAAATTATTAGTGGAAAAATGTATTTACTGTTAATAAACGGTAAATGAAATTTATGCGCCTCCTTTTCTCTTCTTGGCAAGACCAATACGCCTCCACAAACAAGCACAAAGGCAAATAATGTTCCAATACTTGTGAAATCCAGGATGAACTTTTCATTTGTAAAAAATAAAGGCACACCTACTACAAGTCCCGTTACGATTGTTGCAAAACTCGGTGTTTTAAATCGAGGGTGAACATTGCCAAAACGTTGAGGCATCAAACCATCCCTGCTCATAGTCATCCATATCCTGGGTTGGCCCATTTGAAACACAAGCAATACACTCGTCATGGCAACGACTGCAGCAATAGATACAATCCATAACATCCATTTCATTTCCCTCATTTTAAAAATTTCGGCCAAAGGATCATCGACCCCAAGGTATTGATACGAGACCATTCCTGTTAAAATTAAAGCAAGAATGACGTAAATTATGGTGCATATTACTAAAGAATAGATCATACCTCTTGGTAAATCTCGTTGTGGATTTTTACTTTCTTCGGCTAAAGTTGATACTGCATCAAAACCAATGTAGGCGAAGAAAACTGCAGAGACTCCTGCCATTACACCTCCGAAACCATTTGGCATGAAGGGTTCCCAATTATTCATATCGATGCAGAAAAATCCGACAAGTATAACGAGTGAGATAATAGCCAATTTAATAATAACCATGGCATTACTAAAATATTTGGATTCTTTAGTTCCAATGAAGACAAGCGCAGTAATTAATATATTAATCACGACCGCTGGAAGATCAAAAATAATGCGCAGCCCACCAATCGAAGGCGCATTGTTCCAAGCAGCTAGGGCCTCGGGATTACCCATTTCTTTTGCATCTAAATAATTAGTTGTCAACCATTCAGGTATTCCAGGAACTAAATTGGTGAAATATCCACTCCATGAAAACGCGATGTAGATATTGCCGATGGAATACTCCATTATCAGGGCCCAACCGATGATCCAAGCAAATAATTCTCCGAAAGAGACATAGGCATATGTGTAGGCCGATCCCGAAACAGGAACTCGGGAGGCAAATTCAGCATAACACAAAGCCGTAAATCCGCAAGCAACGGCACAAATAATGTATAAAAACACAACCCCTGGCCCACCTGATGCGCACGCATTTCCGATTGCACTAAAGGTCCCGCCACCGATTATAGCAGCAATTCCAAAAAATGTAAGATCGCGAACATTTAATACTTTACGAAGACCTGTAGCATGGCCTCCGTCGTCAGAAATAACTTGAACAATTGATTTTTTTCTAAATAGAGAACTCAACATTTGCGACACAGTTTATGAAGTAAATTTAAGTATTTTAAGAAGATTTCAGCGCTTGCTCAACAAGATAGACCCATGAAACGTTAATTTTGTGAGGTGAATAAATACATTGAAATAAAAGGAGCTAGGGTCCACAACCTAAAAAACATCGATGTAAAAATAGCACACGGCAAAATAACAGTGCTTACCGGTGTTTCGGGTTCTGGCAAAACGAGTTTGGCTTTTGACACCATTTACGCAGAAGGTCAACGCCGGTTTATTGAAAGTATGTCGAGTTATGCACGGCAATTTTTAGGTAAATTGGATAAACCGGATGTGGATTACATCAAAGGCGTTGCACCATCAATCGCCATTCAACAGAAAGTAATTTCAACCAATCCAAGGTCCACGGTAGGAACTACCACAGAAATTTACGATTACCTCAAGTTATTATTCGCTAGAATTGGAAAAACCTATTCTCCAATTTCAGGAAATGAAGTAAAAAAGCACTCGATTGATGACGTGTTATCTCGGCTTAAAAAAGCAAGACCTGGATCAAAATTGGCGTTATTATCACCCATAGATGATGCCTCAACAATAAATCCAATTGATAAAATAAAACAATTTGAAATTCAAGGTTTTAATAGAGTTTACTATAATAATGAGTTTAAATTAATAGCGGAAATTAACGACATAAATCCTAAAGAAAAAATCTACCTTGTTACCGATCGAATTGTTGTTAATTTTGAAGAGGAGACCAACAAAAGTCGCTACACGGACTCGATTTCAGTTGCATTTTCTGTGGGCAAAGGAAGTTGCGGTCTTCTCGATGTAGAAACGGGAAAAATTGAATGGTTCAGCAACCGATTTGAGCTGGACGATATGAAATTCCAAGAACCAACTCCACACTTTTTTGCATTTAATAATCCTTTCGGTGCTTGTAAAACCTGCGAAGGTTATGGAATGATTTTAGGCATCGACGAAGATCTAGTAATTCCAGATGTAACAAAAAGTATTTATGACGGTGCTGTGGCTCCTTGGAAAGGAGAAACGATGGGAGAATATTTACAAGAGGTCATATTACAGGCTAAAAAATTTGATTTTCCCATACACAGACCCTATTGTGATTTGACGGTTGAACAAAAACAAATGATTTGGGAGGGAAATAATTTTATCACTGGAATTAAACCTTTTTTTAAATTTCTAGAAAGTCAAACCTACAAGATACAATACCGTGTTTTATTGTCTCGATACAGAGGAAAAACAAGCTGTCCTGAGTGTTTAGGCACGCGACTTCGTGGTGATGCTGCCTTTGTTAAAATTCAAGGAAAAAATATTCAGGAAATAGTTTTGATGCCCGTCAGTAAGTGCCTCGATTTTTTTACTTCGCTCCATTTGAACTCTCACGAACAACAAATTGTAAAGAGAATTTTACCTGAAATTATTTCACGACTTACTTTTTTGTGCGATGTTGGACTTGGGTATTTGACGCTCAACAGAGGTGCAAACACACTTTCAGGAGGGGAATCACAGCGCATCAATTTGGCCACATCGCTAGGATCAAGTTTAGTAGGTTCGGTATATGTGTTAGACGAACCCTCAATAGGATTACACCCAAAAGACACCGAACGTTTAATCAAAGTAGTAAAACGTTTAAAAGCGCAAGGAAATACCGTATTAATAGTGGAGCATGAGGAAGAAATCATGAGGGCAGCGGATGAAATTCTTGACATAGGTCCGAAAGCTGGTGTTCACGGCGGTCAGGTCGTTTTTCAAGGTAATTTTGACAGGTTAATGTTAGAAAATCAAAATTTAACAAGCCGCTATTTAAACGGCCAAAATAGCATTCCTATCCCAGAAAAACGAAGAACGACTAGAGATATATTGAGGATTGAGGGGGCAAGACAATATAATTTAAAAAACATTTCTGTGGAGATTCCTCTCAGGTCCCTAGTTTGTGTAACCGGTGTATCGGGATCCGGTAAATCTACTCTTATTCGTGATATTTTATACCCAGCCTTGCGAAGAGAGCTCGGTTTAGGAGGTGATATTACGGGAAAATTTGCTCGGCTATCAGGTGATTTTAAAAGTATTGAGGCGGTGGAATTTGTGGATCAAAATCCTATTGGAAAATCGTCTCGCAGCAATCCAGTAACCTACGTAAAGGCCTTCGATGAGATTCGCGAACTATACTCACGACAGGCTCTTTCAAAACTCAGGGCGTACAAACCAGGTTTTTTTAGTTTCAACGTGGAAGGGGGACGGTGCGAAATGTGCGAGGGAGAAGGCACTACCACAGTGAGTATGCAATTTATGGCCGACGTGCAACTCATTTGCGAATCCTGTAAGGGAAAACGCTACAAAACAGAAACCCTCGAGGTAACCTACAGGGGAAAATCTATCCACGATTTATTGGAAACTACACTTGAAGATGCTTTACTTTTTTTTAAAGAAAAACCTGATAAATTAGAACAGAAAATAGTCGAAAAAATACAACCTCTTGTTGACGTTGGACTTGGGTATTTAAAGATGGGTCAATCCTCCAGTACTATGTCTGGCGGAGAGGCGCAACGTATAAAATTGGCCTCTTTTTTATCGAAAGGAAGTCAAGCCCCTCATACGCTTTTTATTTTTGACGAACCTACAACGGGTTTACACTTCTTTGACATTGATAAACTATTGATTTCGCTCAATGCACTCATCAATAAAGGACACTCTATATTAGTGATTGAGCACAATACTGAAATCATTAAATGTGCAGATTATATTATTGATATCGGACCAGAGGGAGGCGAAAAAGGTGGAGAAATATTATTCAGCGGAACACCTGAGGAACTGAGCAAATTAAGTGATAATGAGACGGCACGATTTTTAAAAATTAAATTGAGTCAAAGAATTTGATAGCGTCATTAATACATGCTCAATAGAGCCATTTGCATCGCATATCACATCAGCATTTTCGTAGGTTTCTTTTCTCAAATTGTAGCGTTCGATGAAAACTCCTTCACTGTCCTTGAGTGGGCGATTATTTTGGTTTTTAATGCGACTATATGCGAGTTTTGGTTCACAATTCAAATACACCACAACACCGACTTGTTTCATTTGCATGAGTGCACCCGGGTTTAGAGGAAAACCGCCACCGCACGATATCACATGTTGTGTGTGCGAATTAATTATTTCGTTCAGGTAGGCTGACTCCAATGATCGAAAATAGGACTCCCCTTTCACCGAGAAAATCCTGGAAATAGACATGCCCGCGTCCTTTTCAATTTCTCTATCCGTATCGATGAAAGACATACCAAATTTATTTGCCAGTAATTTCCCCACGGTTGATTTACCGGCGCCCATCATGCCAATTAAAAAGATATTTCGATTGTCCATTTGAACTATTTGCCTTTTTGATTTTTATTAGAGTATAACAAGGCACAAAAAAACGTAAAATTTACTTTGAAATAACAAAAATAATGAACTAACTTTGCACGCTAAAATAAAGATTCCGTAGCTCAGTTGGTAGAGCAATACACTTTTAATGTATGGGCCCTGGGTTCGAATCCCAGCGGAATCACTGAAAAAGCACCTGTGTATCTAGGTGCTTTTTTTATTTAATCATTTTAAATTCGCAAGGTGTACTTATTGCTACCTCCAATTTTTCTAGAAACAATTTACGAGGAATTTCAATAGCCCCGTATCTTTCAACATTTTCATTTATAAACTGCGTATCTAGTAATAAAAACCTCTGTTTCTTCAGTATTTCTAGAAGCTCATGGAAGGCCACTTTTGAAGCATTTGAAACATTTGTAAACATAGATTCACCAAAAAAAACTCCACCAATTTGTACTCCATAGAGTCCACCTACCAATATGCCATTTTGAAAGGCCTCAACAGAATGGGCAAAACCCAATTTGTTTAGTTCTGAATATGCAGCAATCATTTCTTCCGATATCCAACAACCATCGCCTGTATACCGTGGAACAGAGCATGCGCGCATGACCTCAACAAAGGAAGTATTAATTTTGACCTCAAAAATTTTACGATTTAAAATGTTGCGAAGCGACTTTGACGGCTTGTACGTTTCAATGGGAATGATTGCACGGGGATTAGGAAAATACCAGTTAATCTCGCCCTGCGCATCAGACATAGGAAAAACTCCTTGTTTGTATGCATTTAATAATAAATTGACTGATAACGTCTTCATTTATGGCAAAGAAAAAAAGAAGCACTTGAATAAAACAACATTTAATGACTTTTTTATTTATCCTTTATTAAACAATTGTTTAAAATAGTTGTTTAAATTTGCCGAGTGAAAAAAGAAATAGGAACGGAAGAAAAAATAAAAGATGCAGCCAAAGCTGTATTTCTTCAGAAGGGTTTTTCTGGATGCACAACACGTGAAATTGCAAAAGCCTCTGGAATGAATGTTGCACTGGTGAACTATTATTTCCGATCTAAAAACCAGTTGTTTCAATTAATCTTCCAATCTGTAATGGAGGAGTTTATTCAATCGTTGATACAAGTTTTTCAGGAAGATATGCCTTTGAAAGAAAAAATGCGCATTTTGATTCAAAAAAGGTATGAATTTGTTGAAAAAAATCCTGAGTTTCCAAATTTTATTCACAATGAACTTGGACGAAACGCTGAATTCAATAGGCAAAATAAAAATATCTTCGATAAAATCGCCACCTCTGGAATATTTGAGGAGGCACGAGATGCTCAACAAAAAGGAGAGATGAGGTCTATAGACATGTTCCATGTTACCATACTGATCATGTCCAATTGCGATTTTCCATTTATATCTCGGCACTTCCATTTGTCTATGCACGAAATTTCAGAAAAAGAAATGAACTTAAAGCTTAAAGAACACCGTCTCCTCGTAACTGAAATGTTAATGAATTATTTATTTCCAAAACCTTCCGAATGAAAAAAATATACATTTCCTTCTGTCTTATTATAGTTTCCTACGGTACATTTGCTCAGTTAGATCTTAAAGCTTGTTTGGCCATGGCTGATACGGCAAATTTAACTATCCGTAATGCCGAACTCGATATTGAAATTAACAAGAGAGAGAGGAGCTCATACTTGTCCTCGCGTCTTCCCCAATTGGAATTTAATGCAGATTACAAATACAACGCAATAATTCAAGGTCAGGTAGTTCCTGCGGCTTTTTTCGGTGGAGAATCCGGATCCTATGCTACCGTTCAATTCGGTGTACCCTATGTATTATCCAACAATATTCAACTCACACAAATCCTTTTTAATTCTCAATTAAATTATGGTCTTGCCGCTTTAAAAATCAATGCGGATATTGTGGAGACTCAAAGAAACATAACCATTCAAGAAATTCGCTATCAAGTGTCAAACTCCTATTTTCTGCTGCAAGGTCTGGAGAAACAATTGGCTTTTTTAGAGCGTAACTTGTCACAAACCTTGAAGCTTTTAAAAAATGTGAATGGGTTGGTGGAAAAAGGATTAGCACTACAACTTGAAGCCGATAAGATTAAAATAAATTTACTCAATATTGAGAATGGCATATCAATGGCTAAATCTTCAAAGGAACAGCTTACGGATTTACTAAAAATTCTGATTGGCTACCCAAAAGATAAAACACTCACGCTGATTGAGGATTCGATGATAGAGCAATCCCTGATCAAATCAAATGAAACCAAACAGTTTTACGCATTGAGGTTAATTGAATCACAACAAGCCATGAATAAAGAAGAAAGCAAGGGCATTAAAATGAGCTACTTACCAAATTTGAATTTTTACAGTATCTACAATTACAGTTATAACATCAACCCGGGAGATAATTTTCGAAAAGGGATTGATGGGGTATTTTTAGGTCTTCGTTTTGATTGGAGGTTATTTGATGGCATGCAGCGCTCTTACAAGAGTAAAATGAATGCAATTCGGACTGGTAAACTAGCGAATCAATATGAGATCGCCAATCAGCAATTAGAAATGGCTGCAAATCAAGCGAAAAGACAAATTAAGCTCAAATCTGAGGCCTTAAACTTGGCGAAAGAGCAATTAGCCCTTGCCGAAAATGTCTTTGAGCAAACTTCCTTAAAATTTGAAAAAGGACTTATCAATACCACCGAATTAACCTTAACGGAAAACAGTCTTTACCAAGCTCAAAATAATATCGTCACAAATTACATACAATTAAGACAAGCTGAACTTGACTACCTGAAATCAATTGGAAACATAAAATAATCATGAAAAGAATCATCATCATCTCTATATTCGCTCTAGTCCTAATAATATTAGCAGCCCTTAAACTCTTTTCGAACAAAGAGGAGGCCAAAACAAAAATTTTCGAACGGGATCCATCAACATCAGTTTTGGTGGAGACGGTTAAACCAATTGCGCATACTTTTGAGAGTTCACTTTCTTTTTTAGGTACTTTCGATGCGAATTTACAGAATTTCATATCCTCGGAGTCTGGAGGTAAGTTAATCAGTTTAAACGTTAAGGAAGGGGATGCTGTTCGTGAAGGGCAACTCATAGCAAAGTTAGACAATGAACTCATTTTGCTTCAAATAGAGACGGCCAAACTATCTATAAATCAATTAAAATTTGATCACGAGCGATTGTTAGCACTTAAAAAAGAAAATATTGTTAGCGCCAATGAGTTTGAAAAAGTAGATCTCGGACTAAAAACGGCAGAACTGCAATTAAAACAACTTCAGAGACAATTAAAGTCCACAAATATTTTAGCCCCCTTCAGCGGAGTCGTAAGCAAAAAAATGGTTGATTTGGGATCGATGATTGCGCCAGGAACACCCATTGTAGAACTTATTGATATTTCTGCCTTAAAATTGACTGTGTCAGTCCCTGAAAGAGACATTTTAAAGTTTGAAAAGGGACAAAAGATAATTGCTAAGGCTGACATTCACGGATCTAAAACGTTTGAAGGAGAAATAAAAGTAATCGGTATTCAAGCAGATGCTGCTCACAATTACAAGGTTCAAGCGAGTGTTACCAACTCTACAGAATACAAAATACTTGCGGGAATGTATGGATCTCTTTCATTAATAAATTCATCGAGTTTAACTGCTTTGTCAATCCCTCGAAAAGCACTAATAGGTTCCACAAAAAAACCTCAAGTTTACGTAGTTAAAAATGGTAAATCTGTATTAACAAATTTTAATAGCGGAACAAGTGACGGAGATTACATCGAGGTAATATCTGGTCTTACCTCCTCAGATGAAATTGTTGTTAAAGGCCAGGTAAATTTACAAGATAACGGCAATGTAAAAATAAAATAAGGACATGACACTTACCGAAATATCTATAAAGCGTCCATCCCTAATCATCGTTATTTTTACGATTCTCATCGGAGGTGGACTCATATGTTACAATCAACTAAGTTACGAGTTACTGCCTGATTTCTCGCCTCCTATACTGACTGTAACCACTGTATATCCAGGAGCCTCACCTGCAACCGTAGAGAATCAAGTTTCAAAACCTTTAGAGGAGGCTCTTAGTGGTATAGAAAATATTACAGAAGTGACCTCTTTTTCACTTGAGAATGCCTCAGTTGTTTTATTAGAATTCAATCCTTCTGCGGATATTGACGCTTCTCTGGAGGATGCCCAGCGTCAAGTAAATAACGTAATCAGTAAATTACCAACTGAAGTTCAATACCCAGTAGTTGCGAAAATAGAACCTAATGCAGCTCCGGTTCTTCAGGTGAGCGCGATCGCAAAGACATTAAGCGATAGGGAATTTATGTTGCTTCTCGAGGACCAAATACTTCCGCAATTACGACAAGTAACCGGAGTTGGAGAGATCCAAGTAATTGGTGGTGAAAAAAGGGCTTTTAGAATTAATGTAGATAAAGATAAATTAAAACGATATGGCTTGACAATAGCGAATATCAATCAGGCCATTGCTGCTTCAAATATAGAATTTCCTACAGGTAAGGTTAAAAATAATCAAGAACAAATAACCGTTCGATTGGCAGGAAAATACCAGTCAATTTCGGATCTTGAAAATTTAATTTTATTTTCCAAGGGCACATCTACTGTTAAGTTGTGTGATGTTGCAGAAATCGTCGATGACATTGAGGATAGAATCGCATTCAGTCGATACAATGGCCAGAATGGCATTGGGCTAAGAATTAAGAAGTCTAGCGACGCCAATGCAGTTGACGTATCTAAAGCGACCATGGAAAAATTTTCGCTATTGGAGGAAAAATATAAAAATGTTGGACTGGAATTCAAGGTGGCCACAGATACGTCAAAACCGACTATTGACTCCGTAGATGCCGTCTTACACGACTTGCAAATAGCGATTTTATTAGTGGCAGCGGTCATGCTCATATTTCTACATAGTTTGAGGAATGCAATCATTGTGCTCGTGGCGATACCTGCATCCTTGGTATCCACATTCATCGCAATGTATTTCTTAGGTTATACGCTTAATTTAATGACTTTGTTAGCCATGTCTCTCGTCATAGGAATCCTCGTTGACGACTCCATCGTGGTACTTGAAAATATTTACCGACACCTCGCAATGGGCAAGGATAAACGAAAAGCAGCTCTGGACGGAAGGAATGAAATTGGCTATACAGCATTGGCAATAACCCTTGTAGACGTTGTTGTTTTCTCGCCTGTTGTATTTATTGAAGGAACCATCTCTGATATTTTACATCAATTTTCTATTGTGGTAGTTATTTCCACGCTCATGTCGCTTTTTGTATGCTTTACGCTTACGCCGTGGCTGGCATCAAGATTTGCAAGAGAAGTTCGTCTTGACAAGAAAAAATGGATGCATAAACCCTTGATTTGGTTTGAAAAGCGCGTTTCGCTATTTACGGAGCAATACGTCAACTTGGTGGGTTGGTCACTTCGACATAAAATCATTATGGGCTTGATTATTATGGTGATTTTTATCGGCAGCATGGCCACCATGGGTTTAGGAATCGTTGGTCAAGAGTTTGTAACTCAGGGAGATCAGGGCAAGTTTATGATTAAACTCAAATACGATAAAAGCACAACCATTGAAGAAAATAACAAGACAACACTGGCCATTGAGAAATTGATTTTGGCTGAAACGGAGATGGTTGACGTTGTTTTCTCCAATGTAGCTGGACCCAGTTCGGGTATGGGAGCAGCTTCCTTTGGTTCAGAAAATAGATCTGAAATTACGGTAAAAATGAAGGAAGGCATGCAAAAGAAAATTCCAACCATTGAATACATGAATAAAATCCGCAAGATGATCGAAGATAATTTTCCTGGGGTCCAAGTGAAAGCACTAAATATAGGACTTGTCGCCTCTGAGGAGGCACCAATTGAGATATTTTTATCGTCTGACAACAACGAATTATTGATGAAGGAAGCTACGCGTATTAAAGTTCAACTTGCGAATACCAAAGGTGCAAAAGATCCCACGATTTCAACCGAAGACATTACTCCAGAAATCCGGATTGAATTAAATCGCGAAAAAATGGGTCAGTTGGAAATTCCTCTTGCAACAGTGGGTCTTCAATTACAAAACGCGCTCACAGGAAATAAGGACAATCAGTTTGATTTAAAGGGGCAAGAATTTAACATTCAAGTAATGATGGATCAATTTGACCGAAAAAATGTCGACGATATCAGGGGGATGTATTTTTCAGCTAGCGACGGTAAACAAGTTCAATTCAAGGAGTTTGCTTCCATTGAAATCGAGAACGGAAATGGATCGCTTGAAAGAAAAAACAGAATCTCAAATACCACCATTCGCTGTTATGTCGAAGGGACAGCCTCCGGAAATGTATCAGCGGCCCTTGAAGATTATTTGAAAAAAAATCCTTTAGATCCAAATGTTCGGATGTTGTGGGGGGGAGAAATTAAGCGGCAAAAAGAATCCATGGGGGCCTTAGGAACTGCAATGCTCGTTGGTCTATGTCTGGTTTACCTCATTTTGGTTGCCCTCTACGATAATTTCATTTATCCATTTGTTGTTTTATTTTCTATTCTTGTTGCATTAGTTGGAGCAATTTTAGCACTTAATTTAAGTGCCTCAAACATGGGAGTATTCACCATGCTTGGAATGCTGATGCTCTTGGGTTTGGTGGCTAAAAATGCCATACTTATCGTTGATTTCGCCAATCATTTAAAAGATAAAGGGAAAAACACCTATGAGGCATTGCTTGAGGCGGTCAGAGAGCGTATGCGTCCAATTCTAATGACCACAATTGCCATGGTTATTGGAATGATACCTATTGCTACTGCCTCAGGATCTGGTGCTGAATGGAAAAACGGCTTGGCTTGGGTCTTAATTGGAGGACTGACTAGTTCCATGTTCCTTACCATTATAATTGTCCCGATGATGTATTACATAGTCGATAGGTTGCAAGAGAA
>VGMK01000011.1 GCA_016866375.1 Bacteroidota bacterium | reverse complement strand
ACCCATTGGAGTTTTTCAAAGCTCCCATTGGAACAGGCCCCTTCACATTAGAAAGTATTACGGAGGAAAAAACACGGATTATACGCAATCAAACCTATTGGAAAGTAGACGACTTCGGTAATCGCCTACCATTTATAGAGGCTGTAGAGGCCTATTATTCATTGAACCAGGGTCCCTTGTTCCAAGAAGGAAAACTGGATATAATACAAAAGATAAGCGCAGAGAATATTAAGACTTTGTTTGGCAGCCTCAATGAAACCGGGGCTACAAGAACTCGGCCTCATCGTCTTTTTCAACAGAAGGATAAAAATCTAAACTTTATCCTCTACAATAAAAACTCCCCCCCCTTTGATTTGGAGGAAAACCGTAAATTAATCCATAATGCCATTGATAGAAAAATATTGTGTGAAACAGTTTTAGACGGCGATGGAGAGCCCTGCAAGGAGTCATTTACTCCGTACTCTTTTTTTAAACCCTTGTCATTTCCTGTTCAAGCAAGGCAAAATTTAAAAAAGATCAGTCACAGGGCTTTGATTAAGCGTGGGGATAGAATAAATTTTTTTCTCCATAATAATTCTTCTGAATTAAGTCGGAGGTTGGTAAATGAGTTAATACAACAAATTGAAAAAAACACGGGCTTAATCGTGCGCTTGGTTGTTGGGAGCGATGCCGATTTCGACCGAATGTGGGAAAAAGGAGAAATACATCTTGTGAAATACGGGTGGGTTGCTGATTATCCGGGCCCTGATTCATATCTTGGAATATTCTACAGTGAATCTTCTTTTGCAAAGCGCAATTATTTTAATTCGATTAATTATGACAGTTTATATCTGCAAACATTTCGAAAATCTGACACTAAAACAATGCTTGAGGCGCAATATTTATGTGATCAGCATTTAATTAATAATACTTATGTTTCCCCCCTTTTTCTTCAGGACTTCATTTTTTTAATTAACATCAATTGGCGGGACTTTCATATTAATTCCTCGGGACAAATTGACTTTTCTACTGTTTTTTATAAGCCTGTTCAAAAACTTAACTAAGCGCCTTTTCAACCCAACCTTTTCCCCAATGCTCTTTCTCTGATTTTGACCAAATTAAAGGATAAAATATGCGTTTTTGAAACTTCGGAGGCAAATATTTTTGCCAATTCGTCCCTCCTGTTGCGGCGATATTGTTATTATTTGTTGATAGATATTTTACCGCAGATTTATAATGAACAAGTGGCCAGTTAATGTTTACATTCGAATCATTGTCTTTTAAACACTTAATAACCTCGAAATCTTGTTGGTCAGCTTTTGATAGGCGCAAGTATGCGCTCCATAGGTTCTCCTTTCTACACTTTTCACCCAGCTTAATGAAATGCTCTTTATATTTATCTTCGAACTGAGACAGTGTAAGTGTTTTTTTTTGTGTTTCAGCCTCTGTTGCTCCATGCTTCCAATACACCTCTTCAAACATCTCTGTAATGGAAGATTTTTCGTTGAACAGTTCTCGTTTATCTTTTGATACCAAATTAATAAAGTCGGTGCTGTATATTTCTATTTCCCTGTATTGTGCAGACTGAAAGCCACTTGCTGGGAGTAGCGACATACGGAATTTCAAGAATTGCTCCTTCTCCATTCCGCTTACCATAATATCGAAACTATTAATTAGCGCATCGAAATATCTATTTATTCTCGACACGCGCGCAATGAAAAAATCCTTGTTAAGTTTTTTTAATTTTCCTATTTGTGCGTATTCCCGAAGTGCCAGTTTAAAATATAATTCAGTAATCTGATGATAAATAATAAAAACCACTTCGTCTGGGAAGTTTGTTTTAGGTTTTTGCAAGGTCAGGAGTGTGTCTATTTGTATGTAGTCCCAATAAGTCGTAACATCCGCATACAATAGCCCATCTAAATATGATAACAAGTCTTGGCCAAGACCTCCATATTTATTGTGTAACTTGTCGATCCGATCTTGAATTTCCGAGGTTATCTCCATCTGGTATTCTTTTTTTTAACGAAATTAAAGAAAAAGAAGGAAGTGTTGTAATTTTGGTTAAACATGAATAAGCATTTAGAATGATTCAATACAATCCCAAGAACTGGATAAACTTAATTTTTTCGGTTCGACACAGCGATACCCTTCGTATCTTATGGAAACAACTGTTTTACATTGGAGGGCTCACCGCTCTTTTGGTTTATGCCGAACAGCACCTTTTTCACACCCAATTATTTGAAAAATTACCAACTGTTTATCAGTTGTTGGGGTTTGTTATTTCGTTGTTGCTCATTTTTAGAACCAACACGGCATACGACCGTTGGTGGGAGGGTAGAAAGTTGTGGGGGTCGATTGTAAACGATTCGAGAAACTTTATGCTAAAAATTAATGCTTCGTTGAATAAACAAGAAGCGAATTGGTTCAAAATTCATGTTATCCACTTTGTTAGGGCAACGAAAGACCATCTTCGCGATATACCTTATTCAGAATTAGCCGGCACAGCTCCCAACCATGTACCACTGCATATTATGTCACTGATTCAACAAAAACTTATTGCTCACAAACAAAAAGGAGATATTTCTGAAGAAAATTATTTAGCCCTTGAGAAACACCTGGTACAACTTATTGATTGTCTCGGGGGCTGCGAAAGAATTAAAAACACACCTATACCTTATTCCTACAGCATGTTTTTTAAAAAATTTATTTTTATCTATGTGGTCTCACTCCCACTGGCCTTTGTTGTTCAGTTTGGTTATTATTCTATTATTATTTCTGTTTTTTTCTTCTACGTATTAGTAAGTATAGAAATATTAGCGGAAGAAATAGAAGACCCGTTTGGAACTGACGATAACGATTTGCCTATTGATGTTATATGCCAAACAATTGAAAGAAATTTAGAACAAATTTCTAAAATTTAAGGTCACCATAAATGCCTTTTAGATTTATTTTTTATCTTCTTTTTCTTCAAAAATTCTTTTTGGGCGAAGCTGTTCGAAAACCCCTAGAGTTAACCAATATGGAACTATAAATCCCAATAGGAAAAACAACAACCAAAAAGCCATTCCTGCGATTAAAAAGAACAATACGATTCCAAAAGTGCTCATCTTTATTAATTTTACGTCAGATTAATGTACAAAATTAACTATTTTCAACGAATACAATACAAAAAATGAGTTTTAGAATTGAAAAAGATACCATGGGAGAAGTTAGGGTGCCTGCCGAAAAATATTGGGGAGCACAAACCGAAAGGTCTCGGAATAATTTCAAAATCGGGCCCGAAGGCTCGATGCCAATTGAGATAATATATGCTTTTGCCTACTTAAAAAAGGCTGCGTCCCAGACTAATTTTGAACTCGGCGTTTTAAGTGAAGAAAAAAAAGACCTGATCTCCAGGGTTTGTGATGAAATCCTTGATGGAATGCATGACCAAGAATTTCCATTAGTTACTTGGCAGACTGGGTCAGGCACCCAGTCTAATATGAACATAAACGAAGTCATTGCAAACAGAGGACATGTTCTGCAGGGTGGAAACTTACTAGATGAACAAAAAATTTTAAACCCAAATGATGATGTGAATAAATCGCAGTCCTCAAATGACACTTATCCGACTGCGATGCATATTGCTGCGTATAAAATCACTGTTGATGTTACTTTACCAGGACTAAAACACCTGTCCCGGGTGTTAAGTGATAAAGTGAATGATTTTCGAGGGGTGGTAAAAACAGGGAGAACGCATTTCATGGACGCGACGCCCCTTACCCTAGGACAAGAGTTTAGTGGGTATGTTGCACAGATAGATAATTCTATTCGTTCCATTAACAACGCATTAGTTGCGGTTTCCGAACTCGCATTAGGTGGAACCGCTGTTGGAACAGGCCTCAACACTCCAAAAGGATACGACGTGTTAGTTGCTAAAAAAATTACCGAGTTAACAGGCTTGCCTTTCGTAACAGCAAAGAACAAATTTGAAGCACTTGCAGCTCATGACGCAATGGTGGAACTTTCTGGCGCTCAAAAACGAGCTGCTGTGGCGCTTATGAAAATAGCTAACGATGTCCGTATGTTGTCCTCTGGGCCTAGATGTGGTATTGGAGAAATAACAATTCCTGACAATGAACCCGGCTCGTCAATTATGCCAGGAAAAGTAAATCCTACTCAGCCCGAAGCTCTTACAATGGTCTGTGCGCAGGTGATGGGAAATGATATGACGGTTGCTGTCGCCGGATCAAATGGTCACTTTGAATTGAACGTGTTTAAACCTGTAATAGCATACAATGTTTTGCAATCGGCCCGCCTCTTGGGTGACGCTTGTGTTTCGTTTGCCGATAATTGTGCGATAGGTATTCAAGCAAATCTGCCCATGGTTCAAAAGCACCTTGACAATTCCTTGATGTTGGTAACGGCCTTGAACACAAAAATAGGTTACTACAAGGCTGCCGAAATTGCCAAATACGCCCATAAAAACGGAACAACGTTAAAAGAAGCGGCTGTTGGGTTGGGTTATGTTACAGAAGAAGAATATGACTTGTATGTTGATCCATCAAAAATGATTGGTTCCATAGATTAGGTTATTTTTTTAATGTTTTATTCAGCAAGGCCCAGCTTTCTTGGTTGATGTACTTTGTGGCTATTAATTCGCCATCTAAAGTGTGGGTTCGGCAGTCGAAACAGAGCTTCATTACACCTGTAGTTTTTGAATTTAAGCGGAAAACAAGAATGTCACGAAAAATTGGCGCACAAGCAGGAGCTTCCGCGGCTTTCATATGTTGGGCAGTAAAAACCCTTCTTAAGGCCTCGGTTTTTTCATTTGTTAAATAGCGTTTGGTAAACCCCATACTCGGTAGGTGATTTAAAGCCGTGGTGTCCAGTAATGTATCAAGCTTGTCATATAAAACAATTTCTATTAACCGCCGCTGTTCCTGTGTTTTGTCATTAATTCTTTCAATCCCCCAAAGTGTGTCTTCTTCTATCGCTATGGAATAATGAATTATTGAGTCAAATAAAAAAACAGGGGTGTTTTGTGCTGGTGTGTCTTGCGTTTTTTGTGTTTCTTTATTCTCGGGGGAGTTACAAGATGTTACTCCCCAAAACACAATAATAACGAGCAAATAGTAAAAACTCATAGTATCCCCTTCAATGTAAACAAATCTAGCGAATAATTCGTGGTTCAATTTTGTTGTGCTACTAAAACTCAAAAAAACACTATTTTTGTTCAAAAATTTAAAGGCATGTCAAAAATAAAAGTCATTAATCAAGTAGTAGAACTAGACGGTGATGAAATGACCAGAATCATTTGGAATTATATTAAAGAGAAATTAATCTTGCCATACCTTGACCTCGATATAAAATATTATGATTTAGGCATCGAGAGCAGAGACCACTCAAACGACCAAATCACGATTGAGGCAGCAGAAGCAATAAAGAAATATAAGGTTGGTATTAAGTGTGCAACGATAACACCTGATGAAGCGCGGGTAAAAGAGTTTAATTTAAAATCCATGTGGAAGTCTCCGAACGGAACAATTAGGAACATCCTTGATGGCACTGTTTTCAGAGAGCCCATAGTCATGAATAATGTGCCGAGATTAGTTACAAACTGGACAGCCCCTATAATTGTTGGTCGACATGCATTTGGTGATCAATACCGCGCAACTGATGCTGTTATTAAAGGAAAGGGCAAACTAACCATGACGTTTACTCCTGAAGACGGTGGAGAAACTCAAACCTTTGAAGTTTACAATTTCAAAGGAGACGGTGTTGCTATGAGCATGTACAATACGGATGATTCCATTCGCGGTTTTGCACGGTCTTGCTTCAATATGGCATTAGCAAAAAAATGGCCGCTTTATTTGTCAACCAAAAACACCATACTTAAAAAATACGATGGCAGGTTCAAAGATATTTTTGAAAAAATTTACCAAAATGAGTTTAAAACGAGGTTCATTGAAGCAGGTATTGTTTACGAACATCGGTTAATTGATGACATGGTAGCATCAGCGCTAAAATGGAACGGCAACTTTGTCTGGGCCTGTAAAAATTACGACGGCGACGTTCAGTCAGACACTGTTGCACAGGGATTTGGGTCGCTAGGATTAATGACGTCGGTGTTAATTACACCAGACGGGGAAATAATGGAGTCGGAAGCCGCACACGGAACGGTTACTCGACACTTCAGAGACCATCAAGCAGGTAAAAAAACATCCACAAATCCCATTGCTTCCATATTTGCCTGGACCAGGGGATTAGCCTTCAGAGGAAAACTTGATGACAACCAGGAATTAATCAATTTCTGTAATACCTTAGAACAAGTATGTGTTGAAACCGTTGAGTCTGGAGTTATGACGAAAGACCTCGCAGTATGTATTCACGGCAACAACGTAAAACACGGAGAACACTATGTCTACACAGAAGAGTTTTTAGATGCTCTTAATGAAGGATTGAAAAATAAAATGATTTAATAAAGGGCCCTAGAGGCCTTTTTTGTTTTTATGAAAACTGTTGTTTTTATGCTTATCGACTTCCCTTATTTCTCTTTTGTGCCATCTTTGCCAAAGAATTATTTTTATGATCCCTGTGTTTCGGATGATGTGTTCTATAGTTCCGTTTTATGTAATCGCGGTAGAGGATTCTTGGAATTTAATTTGTGTAGTGAAAGTAAAAAAATGAACAGTCAGTTAACAAGTAGTCAAGATGATACAACAGTAAGTGCTTATTTTCCAGGCGCTTTACAAAAAGTAATATTACAACATTAAAAAAATGAAGTTCCATTATTTCCTGTTTTTATTTCTCTGTAGTTGTAAAAGCATTGTTCCTTTGCCGCCTGAGGTTATAAAATCTGTTGCTCCAAAACCAAAAATTATCCTGTCAAGCATAACCATGCCAGTTGAAATCAACTTACAAGGGGGCCTTAAAGAGATTGAAACACGAGTTCCTTTAAAATTTATGGGGGAAACTCATCCTTGTTTTGGGCTTGGCTACTCATACACTTTTGATCGGGAACCCATTGTGTTTGGGCTTCATGACAACACAATCGTCTTTTCTGTTTCTGGTGGACTTGGACTTAATGTTAACTACTGTCCAGGATGTCATGATTTGTTTGGTAAGGAGATGTGTGTTGTGCCCCGCGTTTATGGTAGTTGTGGAACGAACGGAGAAGCGAGGAGAAAACTCGTCACTCAATTTCAAACATCAATTAAACTGAATAAAAAATATCTTCTAGAGCCAAGC
Source organism: Bacteroidota bacterium (assembly GCA_016866375.1). GTDB lineage: Bacteria > Bacteroidota > Bacteroidia > Flavobacteriales_D > Crocinitomicaceae > UBA952. Next base: position 15,786 of record VGMK01000011.1, on the reverse strand, counting down.
ACGAAACTAAACTACGTCCAATTGCTTGATCCTTGCCAATTTAGTTTCATGAAAATTAATGTCACCAGAGAAATTGAGAGTGCCATTTACAATGAACTAATCCAACAGGAAAAAGAAATTGATCGACAAATTTCTGCTATTTCTTTAAGGCCACAATTAATTGAGGCTTGGGATAAACTACAAGAACCTATTGCGTTGAATAATTTCGGGTTTCTGTATCTTCGTCCTAAAAATATTGGATTTGATGAAATCACCTTTAATAAATACACGGCCACAACCAATTTAAGCCTCTCGCTCGCTCCTGCCGTGCTAAGCAATAGGCCCCTAAAAACTATTAAAACGCCTTTACCCGAGGCTGAGGTTCAAACCGAAGAAAAACCATTTGCTTTATCTATTGATGTTGTTTCAACCTACGACAGCCTCAATAGCATGGTGAACAAAACCTTAAGGGCAGCCCCAGTAAAAATTAAACAAAAAACTGTCTACATTGATAGCGTGGCTTTATTTCAAGTTTCTCAAGACACGCTTGGGTTGAAGCTTGTTTTTTCAGGATATAAAAAAGGACTTCTTTACTTTAAAGGGGTTCCAAAAATAGATTCTCTCACGCAAAAATTATATATTACGAACCTTTCATATACCTTGTCAACGAGAAGCGTGTTGCTAAAAAGCGCTAAATGGTTGTATTCAGATAAAATTCTGGCGCACATCCAACAAAATAGCACCATAGATTTATTGCCACACATTGACAAGATTAAGGAAACCATCTCGCTTGGACTCAATCAGGAGATTTCTTCTGAGGCAAAGTTGTCGGGGAAACTATTGACGTTTTCAACAAAGAAAATATATGTTGGGGAAAACAACATTCTTGTCCGTTGTTTCATGACTGCAGACATGAAACTAAAAATACTAATCCCTTAAGCATTATAATGAAAGTGGGAATTGTTCTTTTACTTTGTTTTAGCGCTTATATAGGCTTTGCTCAGCATCCTAATCACAAGAATAATTGTGAGCGGGCCATTACTATAATTGAGGAACAAGAGTTAAGTGTGTCATTTCCGGGTTTCAAAGGCTTAGAAAAAACGGCGCTCTGTTCTTATTTAGGAAAACCCCTCCTTTCTAAAAACAATGTTTGGTTTTTATTTGAACCTGTGCGATCGGGAAAACTTAACATGCCTTGTACAATCTACCTTGACAGCTTTGATTTAGTAATAGTAAAAACACCCTCTGTTGCGGTTTGTGATGAAATAAAAGCCGGATCGGCGCTTCCTGTTTTTATTAAACCAAATACCAATTGCAGAGAATTACAAAACGTGTTTATTGATGTTGAACAAGGGTGTTCGTATTGCATTATTTATTTTTCCAAAGATAAAGATGAAAGCAACATTTCGTTCCGTGTAAACTTTCAAGCACTCAATGATACTGGGGAAGAGGTACTTGACACCCTCAGTTTGAACCTTGTTTATGACAAATCTAACCCCGTTTATTCATTTCACGTTCTTGATAATGAAACAAACAAGCCTGTTTCATCGAGAATTGTCATTTCGTCAGCCGCAGAATTAAATGGCACGTATTTAGCCAGCGACTTATACATGAATATTACAAGAAATGTAAAAAATGGTAATGTGAAAATAGATGCAGAAGGGTATTTATCAAAAGACTTTGAAAATCACTATTTTCAAACAGACGGACATACCACTACCCGGGATTCTATCTATCTACAAAAAATTAAAAAAGGAGTTACCGCAAAACTGGAAAAAATATATTTTCAAGCCGGCAAAGATGCTATACTAGATGAGTCTCTGTCAAAATTAAGGCGGCTTCGTGACTTTTTGTTACTAAACCCCACAGTTAAGATTGAAATACAAGGTCATGTTAATTTAGATGGATCAAAACAATCCTCAAAAAAATTATCGCGGCGGCGCGCTCAACAAATATTAAAATACCTGATTACTGAAGGAATATCGAAACAAAGGCTTACTGCGGTAGGTTTTGGATTTGATAGGCCTGTATTTAAAAACCCATTAGATGAAGACCAAAAAGAAGCAAATAGACGGGTAGAAATCTTAATAAGATAAATTTCCTATTACATTTTATCCTTGTTATCCGTTCCGTTCGTAAACACCACACCAATAGACGTTATTAAAAGCTGGAGTTAAATACATGCTATCTTGTCAATCCTTCTTTGATGGCGCCCTCCTTCAAAGGGGGTATTCAGAAAAGCTGTTATGATGTCCAACGCTTCTTCTTTATTTATAAATCTTGCGGGTAAAGCTACAATATTTGCATTATTGTGTTCGCGAGCAAGCTTGGCAATTTCTACTTGCCAACACAATGCGCTTCTAATTCCTTGATGCTTATTTGCGGCCATATTAATTCCATTTCCTGAACCGCAAATTAAAATGCCAAAAACACTCGCATTTGATTCAATGTGTTGGGCAACAGGGTGTGCATAATCAGGATAATCAATACTTTCGTCTGAATGGCATCCCACATCTACAACATTATAACCCCAATCAGTTAATTTTTCTTTTATGATCTCCTTTAACTTGTACCCCGCATGATCGCAGCCGATAGAAATCGTTTTTTTCATTTGTTTTAATGATATTTTAATTACTGACTAATGCTCGTATTTGATCTTTCTTTAATAATTCATTATTATAAACCCTTTATTATTGTTTATAACAATGTTTAATGGTTCTTGTTAAAAACCTGTTCATTTTATTTTACAAAATTATTTGTCTGTAATAGGATCTTGTTTGGTAAAAATATATTTCATAATTGATCGAAAATTTGTCTTAAATTATCAATTTGATATCATTATGTTATACACATTTTTTTAATTAACACACTAATTTATTTTATTGAAAAATCGGTTTTAACAATCTGTTTATATCTTAAATTATAAGCATAAACTATTAAGTTTAGAGTTGTTCATTTTTTGTAAATTATTTCTAATATTTTTTATTGAGGCCTGAAAATTGTAAATTTTAAACATATGAACAATATTAATAAATTTAATAATAAATTCATTTTATATGTAATATATACATTTAGTATTGTTTACAATTTAGATATTGTGTCGCTGTTTTTTTTACCATCATTAAATTAGTAAATTAGCAAAACTATTATGAATTCATTTGATAAAATTATCCAACATGTCGATTCTTTTATAAGAAAGTATTATCAGAATCAGATCATAAAGGGCTTATTATTATTTTCAGCTATTTTAATAACTACCTTTTTAATTACAACCTCTCTGGAATTTTTAAATGAATTTAAAAGTATTGGTAGAGCAATACTATTCTTTGCTTTCTTAATTTCTAATGCTCTTGTGCTGGGATATTTTATCATAATTCCGATACTGAAATTATATTCTTTAGGCCCTAGATTGAATAGAATACAAGCAGCAGAAATTATTGGTAAATTTTTTCCAGAAATTGATGATAGGCTTAAAAACACGTTTCAATTACAGCGAGACATGGAGCAACAACAAGGAAACATAGAATTATTAAAAGCCAGCATCCAACAAAGAACAGAGAAATTATTGCAGGTGCGTTTTGTTTCCGCAGTAAGGTTCTCGGATAATAAAAAATTTATCCCATATGTCTTACCTGTTTTTTTGTTATTTTTTTCATTATTAATCTTTACACCTGACTTTATAACAGAATCAACGGATAGAATAGTAAACTACACAGTAGAATATGTTCCGTTTACATTTGAATTAAAACCAACAAAGTTGTCTGTTGAAGAAGGGGAAGATAAGGAGGTTTGTGTTGTGCTAAAGGGTAAAAAAATTCCACAGCAAGTATATTTAGTATGTGAAAATGGTACATTCTTAATGGATCAAATCACTAAAAACAGTTTCAAATATTCAATAAGAAAAGTAAAAAAAGCTTCTATATTTTATTTTAAATCAGGGGAATATACCAGTCAAAAATATTTAATCAATGTAACAGGAAAATCTCTGTTAGGTAAAATGGAAGTAAAAATTGAATATCCAGCCTATCTATCAAAAAACAATGAAATAATTCAAAATGTAGGAGATTTAGTCGTGCCAGAAGGGACAAAATTAACGTGGAATATTTCATTAAAAAACACAAAATATTGTACAGTGAACTGGTTTGATAAAACTTTCATAGAAAGAAATAGCAGTTTCTCAAAACAAGGAACAGTGCGAAACGATTCGAAGTTAAGAATGACGTATGTAAATAAATATACAAATAAAAAGGATAGTACTCAGCATATAGTTTCAGTTATCAAAGACGCTCACCCAACGATTTTTATTCAAGAACGGATAGATTCTATTTCTGAGGGGGTTCGTTATTTTTCTGGTGAGGCAGAAGATGATTATGGCTTAACAACATTGTTTTTTAATTACACTGTAATTTCGCAAAACGGTGCTAAAAGAAACAATAGAATCCAGGTCAAACCGGCTTTTGGCACAAATATGATTTTTGATTTTGCTGTTGATTTTAGAAGAGAGCAGGTTAAAATTAATGATAGGATAGAATATTATTTTAGTGTTACGGATAATGACGGAGTAAATGGAAAAAAAACAACTAAGTCAGGACTCACAACATACATGCTTCCTAGTTTAGAAGAACTAAATGACGAGAGAGACAGGCAACAGGAAAAATCAAAAGATGAATTAGAAAAAATACTAAACAAAACAAATGATTTTCAAAAAAAGGTTGAAAAACTAAAGAAAGAAACGTTGAATACAAAAAGTAACGATTGGAATAAATTAAATCAGCTAAACCAACTTCAAGAGGAACGAAATAAACTAACTGAATCTTTGGAGCGACTCAAGAAAGAAATGGAAAAAAGTGTCTCCGAAAAAAATCAATTATCTGAGATTGACAAAGAGCTGCTCGAAAAACACAAAATGATAGAAAAATTACTTCAGGAAGCAATGGACGACGAACTTAAAAAATTGTTGGAGGATTTAGAAAAACTTTTAGAACAAAACGAAAAAGAGAACATTAAAGAAAAAATGGATGAAATTAGCAGGTCCACAGAGGATATAAAAAAACAACTAGACAGGACCCTTGAATTACTCAAAAGGAACCAAGTTAATGAGAAAATAGACGACATTGAAAAAGAACTAAAAAACTTAGCTGAACAACAAAAAGAGTTAAAGGAAAACATTGGCCGCGATAAGATATCAAAAGAAGAGGCCGAAAAACAACAAGAAGAAATAAATAAAAAATTCTCTGAGATAGAGAAAGAAGTGAAAGAATTGGAAGAATTAAATAAAAACCTTGACAAACCTTTTGAGCTGGGAATCACTGATGGTTTAAAAGAGCAAATATCAGAAAATCTTAGAGATGCAAAATCTAAAATAAGCGAGGGAAGAGAGAAGAAAGCAGGAGAAAAGCAAAAGTCGGCTGCAGAGGGCATGGAACAGCTAGCAATTACCCTAGACCAGGCCCAGCAAGCGGCAAACAAAAAACAGCAAAAAGAAGATATGGACGCAATTAGGTCTTTATTAGAAGGATTGATGACCTTGAGTTTTGATCAAGAGAAGACGATGTACGATTTCACGCGTGTGAGTTCGAAGGATCCCGCATATACAAAGTTCGGTAGAAGACAGAGAAGAATTATTGATGATACACGGTTAGTTAGAGACTCCTTGTTGGTTCTTGCAAAAAGACAGGCCTCAATAGCTACATTTATAGATAATGAATTAAACACAATATCTCTCAATCATACCCAGGTTGTTGATAATATAGATAACCACAATAAAGGTGCAATAAACAAAAATCAACAATCAGTAATGACGGCATATAATAATTTAGCATTATTGTTAAATGAGGCATTACAAAGCATGCAAAGTCAGATGCAAAGTGAAATGGAGGGGTCCGGACAATGCAATAATCCCGGCAAGGGAAGGCCAAAGCCCGGTGCATCTTCTCCCGGCGACATGAAAGATTTAATTAAACAACAACTTGAGCAAATGAAAAAAGGAGTCAATCCGGGCGGAACAAAACCAGGAGATCAGCCCGGTAGCACACCTTCTGAAGGAGGAAAGAATATGTTGGGATTAGGTAATAAGCAATTAGCAAGAATGGCGGCGGAACAAACCGCGATTAGGCAAAAGCTAGAACAACTAAGAAATGAATTAAACAAGGACGGGTCAGGAGAAGGAAATAAATTGAGCCCCTTGATAAATGAATTAGAAAAACAAGAACGAAATCTTATTAATAAAAATATAGGCAACGAGCTGATCAATAGACAACAACAAATCCTAACAAGACTTTTAGAAAGTGAAAAAGCGTTACTAGAAAGGGGTTTTGAGGAAAAAAGAGAGTCTACCTCAGGAAAAGATTATCCAAGCGGTAACCAAATCAGATTTGAGGAGTATAACAAGCTAAAATTGAAGCAAGTTGAAATAATAAAGGTTGTTGATCCGTCGTACAATATGTATTACAAGAACAAGGCAAGTGAATATTTCAATCGAAATTGACCATATTAGTGAATGAAGGAAGGTTTTAATATTATTGAAAAGATACAACTACCCACTAGTTATAATTCTCTTATAGATGTTGAACATTTAGTTGGAAAGGTATGCGAGAAAATGGGAGTGATTGACGATTGCTATGGCAATGTCCTAATAGCAGTAACAGAAGCCGTGAACAATGCAATTGAACACGGAAACCAAATGAACGAATTGCTATTCGTCGCCGTGGCTGTTGGCGATGAAAAAGACAGCTTTTGCTTTAATGTGACAGATCAAGGGGCAGGGTTTGACTACTCCAACTTACCAGACCCAACAGCGCCTGACAACCTTTTAAAAGAAAGCGGAAGGGGGATTTTTTTGATGCGGAATTTGTCTGATGAGGTAGAGTTTGATTCCCCTGGAAACAGTGTAAATATGTATTTCTGTAAGTGATTGTTGTTGAGTTTTTAGAAGGCGTACCGAATGTTCCTGGTATAAGCCAGGATTTCTTTAGTACAGCAATACCTATATTAGTGGAGAGCGAGGGAAAAAGTTGTGGTGAAATAACTGTGATATTTTGTGGCGACGAGTATTTGTTAGCGATGAATTTAGAGTTTCTAAACCATAATTACTACACAGACGTTATTACTTTCGATTATACTGAAAATCAAGTAGTTAGCGGTGATGTTTTTGTGTCGATAGATCGGGTATTAGATAATGCAAGGACCCTAAAACACTCTCCTGAAAATGAGGTGTGCAGGGTTGTATTTCACGGTGTGTTGCATTTGCTTGGTTATGATGACAAGTCGGATGTTACAAAACAGATAATGACAAACAAGGAAAATGAATATTTGAAAAAATGTTTATCATAATAAATAAAACAGAAAGAGTAGTGTTTCACGTGAAACAAAATTAAAATGTTGTCTGAATACGATGTTATTGTTGTTGGGGCCGGACATGCAGGTTGTGAAGCAGCAAATGTTGCTGCAAAAATGGGTAGTCGCGTTTTGCTCGTTACGATGAACATGAACACAATTGCCCAGATGAGTTGTAATCCGGCGATGGGGGGTGTTGCAAAAGGTCAAATTATCAGGGAAATTGACGCTTTAGGTGGCGGGTCGGCAATTGTAAGCGATAAGAGCGCTGTGCAATTTCGTATGTTGAATTTATCAAAAGGCCCTGCGATGTGGTCGCCTCGAACACAAAATGACCGGATGCTTTTTGCATCTGAATGGAGGCTGATGCTCGAAAAAAATCCTCTTGTCGATTTTTGGCAGGACATGTGCACTGGAATAATGGTTGAAAATAATAATGCGGTGGCAGTCAAGACAGCTCTTGGGATAAATATTAGGGCTAAAGCGATTGTTTTAACGAATGGCACGTTTTTAAATGGTGTAATTCATTTAGGGGAGAAGCAATTTGGTGGAGGACGAGTAGCCGAGAAAGCAGCAATAGGCATTACAGAGGATTTATGCAGTTTGGGTTTTGAGTCCGGAAGAATGAAAACGGGAACACCTCCTCGTGTAGACGGTAGATCTTTGGACTATTCAAAAATGGAAGAACAGCATGGAGATGTTATCCCAGGAAAATTTAGTTTTGCAGACACAAGTCTATTAGAAAAACAGTTATCTTGTCACATTACCTATACAAACCCGGAAACACACAAGATTTTGAGAACAGGTTTTGATCGTTCCCCGATGTTTAATGGGGCCATTCAAAGTACAGGCCCAAGGTACTGTCCAAGCATTGAAGACAAAATCAACCGTTTCTCAGATCGCGACAGACACCAAATATTTGTAGAGCCCGAGGGGTGGAATACTGTCGAAATATATGTTAACGGCTTTAGTACGTCTTTACCCGAGGAGGTACAGTTAGAGGCCATGAAAACAATCCCTGGTTTTGAAAAAGCCAAAATGTTCAGGCCCGGATATGCAATAGAATACGATTATTTCCCTCCTACCCAACTGTATCACACGCTAGAGACTAAATTAGTAGAAAATCTTTATTTTGCCGGTCAAATTAACGGTACCACAGGATATGAAGAGGCCGCGTGTCAAGGACTAATAGCTGGAATAAATGCACATCTAAAAGTTAATAATAAGGAATGTTTCATTTTGTCGAGAAACGAGGCATATATAGGAGTCTTGATTGACGACTTAATAACTAAAGGGACTAAGGAACCATATAGGATGTTTACGTCACGCGCCGAATTTAGAATTTTATTAAGACAAGATAATGCGGATCTCAGACTAACTCCAATAGCACACAAACTAGGAATTCAAGACGATGCGGCATTGAGTAAAATCGAGAAAAAAATAAAAGGAGTAAAGGAAATCCAAGGGATTCTTAAAAAAACAGGCGTTTCTCCGAGCCTCTTAAACGGGATACTTGAAAAAAAAGGCTCCTCTCCTGTTGGCCAACAAGTTAAGCTTTCTTCGATAATAACTAGACCCAACATAAAATTAGCAGATTTAGTTCCTTTGTCAGAGGATCTTAGAGAGATGTGTTATAAGTGGCAGTCATTAGATACCTGTATTATTGAACAGGCAGAGATACAAATGAAGTACGAGGGATACATAAAGAGGGAAGAAGAGGAAGCCGCCAAATTGCTGCGCCTGGAAGGGCTTAAAATACCTCAAAAAACTGAATATCAAGTAATTATAGGGTTAAGTGCAGAGGCGGTAGAAAAATTTAATAGAATAAAACCCGCAACCATTGGACAAGCATCAAGAATTTCTGGCATTTCACCAAGCGATATATCTGTGTTGCTGGTTCATTTAGGAAGGTGAAAAAGTGTATCTTTAGCCTGTGTCAGATTCCAAGGTTTATTTCATCGATACGGTTCATGGTGTGTTACAGGAACGCCTAACAAAAGAGGGGTTTGTGTGCATTGACATAACAAAAGTAAAATCAGAGGAGATTCCCCTTCTGATTGCGGATGCGAGCGGACTTGTCATTCGTTCGAAAATATCGCTGACAGAGGAGGTTTTAACTACTTGTAAAAATCTTAAATTTATTGCTAGATCCGGTTCTGGGTTGGAAAATATAGATGTTGAATTTTGTAAAAAAAATGCCATTATCTGTTACAATTCCCCAGAGGGAAACAGAAATGCTGTCGCAGAGCATGGACTAGGCATGCTTTTATCGCTATTAAATAAAATTACTGTTTCAGATTTGCAAATACGCAAGGGAATTTGGCAGAGAGAATCAAACAGAGGAGAAGAGCTGGATGGTAAAACAGTAGGAATAATTGGATATGGCAACAACGGGACATCATTTGCAAAAAAACTCAGAGGATTTGATGTAAAAGTAATGGCATTCGATAAATATAAATCCGGGTTTGGAGATCATTTCGTACATGAATGCACACTAGCCGCAATTATGGAGCAAGCAGATATCGTGTCTTTTCATGTACCACTGACCAGCGAAACAAAACACATAGTCAATGATGAGTTTATTGATAAAATGGCAAAACCATTTATTTTAATTAATCTAGCGAGAGGTAGAATCGTGGATACTGAAAGTTTGGTCAAAGGGCTAAAAACCCAAAAGATTAAAGGAGCTTGTTTAGATGTTCATGAATATGAACAAAAAAGTTTTGAAAAATTCTTTGAACAACAGGTGCCCGACGCATTTTGTTATTTGACTTCTTCAGAAAAAGTAATACTCACACCGCATATTGCTGGCTGGACTACAGAGAGTTATTATAAATTGAGTAATATATTAGCAGATAAAATATTAGCAGATCATTCGGCCCATTGATCCAAAAAACCCTCTATATCACGGCGATTCTTTTTTGAGGGCTTTCCCCCCGTTAGGCGATAGGCCTTTTGTGATGCTACAAAAATTCTGTTTTTTTCCTTCTCTTCCTCGTTGGTGGTTTCTTGAATATAATCGTTTACCAATGAAGCAGAAAGACGCACATTTGGTAATTTTAAGATGGAATAAGTGAATATTGCGGAGTTTCGGTAAAAATAAATAACATCACCAATGGAGACGTCTTTGGCAGCCTTTGTTGTTAAATTATTGAGTTTGATTTTGTTTTTAACGATAAGTTCTGCGGCGAGAGATCTCGTTTTTGTAAGGCGGACGCACCACACGAACTTATCAATGCGCAAGCCCATTGCGTAGGGGTTTACCTAACTTGCTAATTACCAAAAAATAAGAATTTTTTACCCATTCAAAGAGTTGTTTATCTGAAACATCCCGGTTTAACAACACAGTAATCCAGTGTTTTTTATTCATATGATAACCCGGTATTACTGCACAAAAATAATCTTGTAGCTCTGGGATTTTTTCGGTCTCACATTTAAGATTTATGGATGTCTCCTCATCTAGATCTAGCAATGCAAATATTTTCCCCCCAACTTTAAAAACCAGCGTATTATCGTCAAAAGGCATACTTTCTTCAGTAGCAGGGAGGGATAAACAATAAGCTCGGAGCTTTTCTGGGGTCATGGTTTAAACCATTGCAACATTTTTCTTTCCTAATGCATACAAAACCTTCCCGTGGTCAACCAACGCCCCTAAGAAAGTTTTATAAGAATGATAAGGAAGACGAAATTCTTTCGCAGTGTTTTCTACAATTTTTGAAATTTTACGGTAATGGATATGACAGATATTTGGAAATAAATGATGTTCGATTTGGTAATTTAATCCACCAACGTACCAAGAGAAAATGCGAGATTTTGGAGCAAAATTAGCCGTATTGACTAACTGATTTACCGCCCAGTCAGCTTCAATATTGCCCGAATCATTAGGAACTGGAAAGTTTGAGGAAGGAACAACGTGTGCGGGCTGAAATATAACGGAAAGTATAAAGCCACAAATGAACTGCATTACAAAAAATCCTATTAAGGTAACATACCAAGTAGCAGGACTAAAAACTATGGGAAGTACTATAAACACGAAAGCGTATGTCATTTTATTTAAAACGATTGCGAATAAATGTTTGGAAAGGGATATTCCCTGTGACTTCAAAAGGCCCTTTTTGTAATAACGAATGGCTTGAATATAATCTTTTGTAAAAAACCACATTAATGTCATTAACCCATATAAAAACCAGGCATATAGATGTTGAAAACGGTGAATCGCATAATGTTTTTTATGGGGTGAAAATCGCAATAGAAAAGCGGGAGGAGAGATGTCCTCGTCTATTTCGGTTATATTGGTGTAAGTGTGATGCAATACGTTATGTTGAATTCGCCAATTAACATCACTTCCACCGAGAAAGATTAACACCTTACCGATGATTTTATTAACGAGTTGATTTTTAGAATAAGTTCCGTGATTTGCGTCATGCATTACAGACAAACCCACTCCCGCCATTCCAAACCCCATGACAGTCCAACACAAAAAATAAACCCAGTCGCCCGGAAAAGAAACAAACAATAAACACAACGGTAGTAGATATAAAACCAGCATAAAAACGGTCTTGAAAACCATTTCGGCGTTTGCGTGTTTGGAAATATTTTTATTTTTAAAATAATGGTTAACCCGTTGTTTGAGCTCTGTGTAGAACAGTTCGTTGTGGTCAGAGGAGAAAGTAATTCTATTAAATTTCATATGTCAAAAGTAACAATCAAAATTGGTTTAAGTTTACAGTTTATGAAATAATGTCTTGTAACGAGCAAAAATTGAAGTATAAGCCCTTCTTTTCAATCAGCTCATGGTGGGTTCCTTGTTCTGCAACAGAACCTTTTGATAGCACAACAATAGTATCTGCATTTCTTATGGTGCTTAAACGATGAGCGACAATCAAGGTGGTCCTGTTTTTCATTAAACGATCTAACGCTTCTTGAACCAGTTTTTCAGACTCTGTATCCAGTGCTGATGTTGCTTCGTCAAGTATGAGAATTTCAGGGTTTTTATAAATAGCACGAGCAATACATAGGCGTTGTCTTTGTCCTCCAGAAAGCTTATTTCCTCTTTCTCCAATGTTTGTGTTGTATCCTAATTCGAGGTCCTCAATAAACACATGTGCATTTGCAATTTGTGCGGCCTCAACAGCTCTATCATAAGAGGGATTTTCGTCTCCAAACGCAATATTTTCTAAAACCGAGCCATTAAATAAAATCGAATCCTGAGAAACAATTCCAATTTTATTTCTCAAGTCAAAAGAGCGAAAAGACTTTATGTTTTTATTATCTATGGTGATTTCCCCATCTGTCACATCATAAAATCGGGCGAGCAAATCTGTTAATGTAGACTTTCCGCTTCCCGATTCACCAACCAACGCAACAGTGTGTCCTTTTGGTATGGAAAGCGACACCGCTTTAATCACGCATTCTTCCCCGTATTTAAAAGAAACATTTTTGTAGGAAATTTCATTTGTAAAAGTGTGAAATTCTTGAGGTGATTCCGGCTCCAAAATTTGATCTTTTATTGAGAGAATATCATTAACCCTGTCCATACTCACGCGAGCTTTTTGTAAAATGGACACCTGGTTAGCAATGGATTGAATTGGCCGAAGAAGTTGAGAAAAAATGATTATAAATGTTATGAAGAGTTCTCCGGTTAATCCCTCTCCATTGCTTGATCCTTCTAAAATTAAGTTTCCACCAAACCAAACCAAACACATCATAAGCCCAGCACCAAGGGTTTCGCTTATTAATGGGGATACGTCTTTTTTTCGAAAGGTTTTAGTTACTAGCTTTTGATGTTGTAGGTTGTTTTTTCTAAAGAGTTTAGTTATAAATCCGGTTGCATTAAACCCCTTGATAATTCGTATGCCACTCAAACTTTCATCCATTATTGAATAAAGCAAGCCGAGTTTTTCTTGGCTGTTTTTTACGGTTTTCTTCAAGCTTTTTCCTATTCTCGACACTACAAAAGCCGTGATTGGTAAAAGAAAAAAAGAAACCAGAGTTAAACGGGGACTAATGTAAAACAAAGAAAAAACATGAATAACTATTGCTATTGGATCCCGAAACACGAGCTCTAAAAATCCAACCACCCCGTTTTCGATTTCCCCAACATCACTGTTTAATCGGGCCATTAAATCTCCTTTTCTTTCTTGCGAATGAAATGATAGTGGTAATTCCATAGATTTTTTAAATAAATCATCACGGACATCACGCACAACGGCCATCCGTAATTCTGATTGATACCAAACCGCTAAATACCGCGATGAGTTTTTTAATAAGAAAGCAATAAATACCGAAACACAAACAAACATTAATGCCTGTCGGGGGTCTGAGGAAACCATTAAGTGCATGTGATAGTTGTAGTATTCCGCAACATATGAGCCAAGGTTGCTTATTTCGCCTGAATATACTGGCTTTTCAAGCACAACTTTAAAATCGTTAACCCGGAAAATTAACTGAAGAAAAGGTATAAAGAGAACCAGGGAAAGCAAGTTAAATATGGTAAACAGCAAATTACCAAGAATTGTAATTAACGCAAGTTTTCTATATTTAAAAGCATATTTATAAACGTCTTTCCATGAGTTCATGGGCAAATATACACTAAACCACCTTGTTTTTTAAATCAATCAGCAATAGAATCATTACCTTTGAAAAACATGTCATCAATACGACAACAAAAGATAGAGTCTGCTATACGGACAGAATTGGCGAATTATTTCTTGCGAAGTACCCAAGAAATATGCCTTGGCAGCATGGTTACAGTTACGAGCGTAAGGGTGACATCAGACCTTTCCTTAGCGAGATGCTACTTAAGTATTTATAATACAGACAGTAAAGAAGCGGTACTAGAAAACATCAATTTAAATAAAGGAAAAGTGAAATATGAGGTTTCTAGTAGATTAAAAAATTTGCGCAAAGCCCCTGCTCTTTCGTTTTTTATTGATGATTCATTGGATTACGCCATGAAAATAGATGAATTGCTGAAAAAAGGTAGATAATTAAGACTTCATTTTACATAGCGCAGCGTTATTTTTTTTCAAAGAAGGGTAGTAATATTGTTTCAGTCTTAACAAAAGTGTCGTGGGTAGGAATGGGCATGGTTTGCGCCGCGCTTGTTATAATTTTATCTGCATTTAATGGAATAGAAAGCGTAATACAGACAATGTATGGAAAGTTTGACGCCGACATCACGATAACACACAATAAGAGAAAAACATTCCTACCTTCTGAATTTAATGAGAGGGTCCTTCTAAATGAAAACATTGCCTTTTCTTCGAGGGGAATAGAGGAATTAGTGGTATTACAAAATGACAAGAAATGGACGAATGCAAAAATATTAGGCATACAGCCGGCGTTTCTAGATATGGTTGAGTATTCCAATAATAGCTTGTATAAAGCCCCAACATGTGAAGGAAATCATAAATGTCTTTATAAATTATTAGAGGGGCAGGAAATATTTCTGGCTCCTGGATTGGCAGACAAATTAGAAATACGTCCTGGCCAAACCGAAATTTCCATTTTAGCAGGAAAAAGAGAAATGAGGATGAAACAAGGAGAAGAGATGTTTAAAAAAACGAGAGTTCAATGCGCAAGCGTTTTTAATTTTAATAAGGAGGTTAATGAGGAAAATATTTTATGGTCTTTAAAAAACACACAAGAACTTTTGGGGTATACAGATGAAATCAGCCATATTTATATTAAGTTAAAAGAAGGGGTCGATCAAGAAGACTTTAAAAAGGATTTTCAGCGTGAAATAGGGAGTAATTTTACTGTTAAAACAAATTACGAAAAACACGAACTGGTTTATAAAACAAGTAAATCTGAACGGCTTATCATACTAATTATTATGATCTTTATTTTTGTTTTTGCTGCAATTAACCTTATTGCCTCACTAACTATACAATATTTAGAAAAACAAAAGGATATTCAAGCGCTTCGCTCGCTAGGACTTAATAATAAGGATATTCAATACGCTTTTATTTTTAATGGTATATTGATCTGTTCTGCGGGCCTGGTATTTGGGCTTGCAATTGGATATAGCGTGTGTATATATCAAAGGTTGACTGGTTTTGTTACAATGGGAGAAATGAGCGTGGGATTTCCTATTGTTTTTAGATGGACCGATTTATTCTTCATAATCTTGATGGTTTTTTCTTTAGGTTTTGGGTTTTCGTGGGGCACTATAAAATTACTATCAAGGCGGTTTTAAATCCATTTAAGCTGAGCGCCTGAGAAAAAAAGTGTATATTTGCACTCAAATTTAATACACGAAAATGACGGTTACAAAAGGTAAAGTTTCTCAAGTTATTGGCCCGGTGGTGGATATAAGGTTTGAGAGGGGCGTTCCCCTTCCGAGCATCTATGATGCCCTTGAGGTTAAAAAGGCAGACGGTTCTCGAGTAGTTTTAGAGGTTCAGTCTCATGTTGGAGAAAATTCAGTAAGAGCAGTGTCTATGGACTCCACGGATGGATTTATGAGAG